>DASTVC010000895.1:0-20259 GCA_035759295.1 Longimicrobium sp.
CAGGCGCGCGACGAGATCGCCGCCGGGCGCTACCGCGGCCCGCTGCACGGCATGCCGTACGGCGCCAAGGACCTGATCGGCGCGGAGGGATATCCCACGTCGTGGGGCGCGCAGCCGTACCGCGAGCAGCGGCTCCCCGACGCGGCGGTGGTGGAGCGGCTGAAGGCGGCGGGCGCGGTGCTGGTGGCCAAGCTGGCGTCGGTGGAGCTTGCCGGCGGCTTTGGCTACGAGCAGGCGGACGCGTCGTTCAGCGGGCCCGGACGCACGCCGTGGAACCGCGACTACTGGAGCGGCGGATCGTCCAGCGGACCGGGCGCGGCGGTGGCGGCGGCGCTGGTGCCGTTCGCCATCGGCAGCGAGACGTGGGGATCCATCTTCGCGCCGGCCGCGCTCAGCGGCGTGACGGGGCTGCGGCCCACGTACGGCCGCGTGCCTCGCTGGGGCGCGATGGCGCTCTCGTGGACGATGGACAAGATCGGCCCCATGTGCCGTTCCGCGGAGGACTGCGGCTTCGTCCTGGAGGCCATTGCCGGCCCCGACCCGCGCGACGACTCCACGGTGGAGCGGCCATACCGCCACACCGACGCGCAGCTGCCGCGGCGGCCGCGGCTGGGCGTGCTCAAGGGGAATGCGGAAGGCTCGCAGCCGGAGGTGCGCCGCAACTTCGAGGCGTCGCTGGAGGTGCTGTCTGATTTCGCGGAGCTGGTGCGCGACGTGACGCTGCCGGAATATCCGTACGGCGCGGCGGCGTCGCTCATCATCGACGCCGAGGCTGCCAGCATCCTCGAGGAATTGGTGAGCAGCGGCCGCGTCCGCGAGCTCAGCGCGCCGGAAGACCGCATCGGTGGATACGCCGGGCAGGTGGTGCTCGCCAAGGACTACCTGCGCGCCATGCGCGTGCGCCGCCCCGCGGGTGAGGCGCTGGACCGGCTGTTCGTGGACGGCGGATTCGACGCGCTGGTGCATCCCACCTGGGACACGGTGTCGTATCCCGTCGGCAAGCCGTTCGACGACGCGTGGACGGATGCGCCCGGCGGCGGGCAGGGGATCAGTGGCGCGGCCAACCTGGTGGGGCTGCCCGGCATCGCGCTCCCCAACGGCTTCGGCCGCGAGAACCTGCCCACCTCCATCGCCTTTACCGGCCGCGCCTGGACGGAAGGCAGGCTGATCGCCCTCGCGCGCGAGGTACAGCGCCGCACGGACTGGCATCGCCGCATCCCGCCGGGCTACTGACGCCCAATTTCTTGATTCGGTCTGCGGTCGCGCCGCAATCTGTCATTTCGAAGGAAGCGCCGCGTGGAGTCCTCTTCCAGGCAGCAGGTCGGCGCCGACTGAGAAATCTGGTAGCGGATGCTCGTAGCTGTTCGCCGATCCGTGGACCCGCGGAGCGCTCCCTCTCACCGCGCAGGGAGCTCTGAAGACGGTATGACTGCCAGGAGAAACCGCGGTTGATCCAAAGAGTGAGCGGGGCGGCCCCGGAAGGAGCCGCCCCGCTCGTTCTGCGCTGCGTGTGGATCAGCAGACGGTGGTCTCGGGGCAGCAGGCCGTGCGGGCACACGAGCCCACCTGGCTGTAGCAGTGCACGTTCAGCGTGCCCTGGTTGGCCATCACGGTCCCACGCTCCTGCGCGGCGCCGTCGGTCTCGAACGATTCCACCGCCAGCACGTTCAGGTCGAGTGCGATCTTCTTCATGAGAGTTCTCCTGTTGGAGAGGAATTTCAAGGCGCGGGATCATGCGCCGGAGAAGCCGGCGCCTCCGCGCCGTGCGTTGCGTGCTGCAACGCAGTACCCAATCTCTTTCTGACAGGTTGCGACGACAACCGGCTCACTGTGCGAGTTGCGCGTCACCACGGCGGAACCGGGTTTGCAATCGGGCACCGTGTACGTTGTTTACTTGTCCCCCTCCACTCCGTTCGATCGGATCCGGCCGATGAAGCTCCCCGTTCCCCCGTCGTGGCAGGCCCGCGTGGGCGCAGAGCTGGAGAAGCCCTACTTCCACAAGCTGCGCGATTTTGTGGATGCCGAGCGTCGCCGCGCCACGGTCTATCCCCCCGAGGACGAGGTCTTTACCGCGCTCGAGCTCACGCCGTACGACGAGGTGAAGGTGATGATCCTGGGGCAGGACCCGTATCACGGTCCCGGACAGGCGCACGGGCTGGCGTTCTCCGTGCGTCCGGGCGTACGCAAGCCGCCATCGCTGGCAAACATCTTCAAGGAGCTCAAGACGGAGATGAGTTGCCCGGTCCCGCGAGACGGGTCCCTGGTCTCCTGGGCCGGGCAGGGCGTGCTGCTGCTGAACGCGGTGCTCACCGTGCGCGAGGGCGAGCCCAACTCGCACAAGGGCAAGGGGTGGGAGACGTTCACCGACGCCGTGATCCGCGCCGTCGCCCAGCGCGAGGATCCCGTGGTGTTCGTGCTGTGGGGGGGATACGCGGCGAAAAAGGAGTCGCTGATCGGCGCGCCGCACTACGTACACAAGTCCGCGCACCCGTCGCCGCTCTCCGCCAGGCGCGGCTTCTTTGGCAGCAAGCCATTCACCACCATCAACCGCGAGCTACAGCGGATGGGCCAGAAGCCCGTGGAGTGGTGCATCAACGGCTGAGGCTTCTCCAAAGCGTCATCGCCGCCATCCTGCTCGGCGTGGTCAGAACCGCGGACGATCGTTCGTTGACTTGGTGGAAGCGCACGGGGGTGAACACACTGGAACTCCAGTCCAGCAGCGGACGTACGACGGATCAAGCCGTCGTGCTCCCGCCTCCGCCGGCGCCCTCCGGACACCACCGGCCCACGGCCGTCACCACTCCGCAGGAGGTGCTCCATGTTCAAGGTCCTGACTGGCGAAACGAAGCGCAGGGTGATCAGCCCCGCCACGATCACCGCTTCGGTCGCCGCGCACCTTCTGCTCGTGGGCGGCGCCGTGTTCGCCGCCGGCGGCGAGACCGTCGAGACCGACACCCCTCAGGCGGATACGCTCGTCCTCTGGCAGGCCGACGATCCGCCGCCCCCTCCGCCGCCGCCGGTGGAGCAGCGGCCCACTCCGCCCGCGCAGGCGCAGCCCGACGAAGCGGTGCAGACGCCGCCTCAGGGAAACCAGGAGGAGGTGGAGGACGTCAGGGAAGCGCCCGAGGGAATCAAGACGGAGGAGCCTGGGGCGGAGGTGGTGGACCTTACCCGCCACACCGGCCTGGGCAGCCCCGGAGAGATTCCCGGCCCGCCGGCGGGCGAGGTAAAGCCGCCCGCGGGGAGCAGGGACACCGGTCCGCGGGCGTACGACATGGCTGTCGTGGAAGTGCGGCCGGTGCTGGAGAGTGCGGGGCTGACCCGTCTCCTGGAGCGGAACTACCCCTCCGTGCTGCGCGACAGCCGCGTGAACGGGCGCGTGATCATCGAGCTGGTGGTGGATGAGGACGGCGTTCCGGTCCCCGGCTCGGCGCGGGTGATCGAGGCATCGCACCCCGCCTTTGGCGAGGCGACGCTGCGGGTGGCGGACCGGTTCCGGTTCCGCCCGGCGAGGATCGACGGAACGCCGGTTCCCGTGGTCGTAACCATCCCCATCGTGTGGACGTCTCGCTGACCTGCATCACCTTCGGGATCGATGGATCGAGGGCCCCGGCGGAGCATCGCCGGGGCCCCCTTGTTTTCCCCTCCCCTCGGCCTCCCCTCAACACGGCGGGGAAGCACTGCATCATTATCCCCCCGGCGCGGTGCGCTCGGAGCGGGCGTCGGCGGAGGTGCGGAGGAGGGTGGCGCCCAGGATGAGGATGCCGCCGGCGATGGACCACGGGCCGGGCGTTTCGCCGTGCACCAGCCACGTCCACACGGGGCTCAGCGCGGGCTCCAGCAGCAAAAGCACCGACACCTCCAGCGCCGTCACGTGGCGCACGCCGGACGTCAGCAGCAGGTACGCCAGGCCGATCTGGAACACGCCCAGGTACCCCATCGCCAGCCAGTCGCCCGTGCCCGCGTTCACCACCGGCAGCGCGGCGGGAAGGCATGCGAAGAACGCGATCAGGTTGCCGGCGGCCACGGTCGGCAGGCCGGAGCCTTCGCCGCCGTCGCGGCCCGACAGCCAGCGCAGGCCCACCAGCGTGAGCGCGTAGGTAATGCCGCTCATCGCGGCGAAGATGTTGCCCAGTCTGGGGTTGGGCGCGGTATGGATCGCCGGCTCGCTCCCCACGAAGAACAGCACCAGCCCCAGCAGCACCGGCGCCATGAACGCCAGGTCCCGGCGCCGCACCGGCTCCTTGAGTAGAAGCGGCCCCAGCGCCAGCATGTACAGCGGTGCGCTGGCCTGGAGAAAGATGGCGTTGGCCGCGGTGGTGAGCTTGTTGGCGGCCACGAACAGCACCAGCGTGGTGGCGTACGCCACGCCCACCGGCAGCACGTGCCACGTCCACCCGCGCCGCGCCGCCGGCACGAGCAGCAGGATGGCCAGCGCGGCCACGCCCGACCGGAACCCCGCCACCTGCCACGCCGTGAGCGCGGTGGCCTTGACGACCGCCCCACCTGTGGAAAACAGCAGCGCGGCCCCCAGCACCTGCAGCCGCGACCTGGTTTGCTCCGTCAAACGGCTCCTCGCGCGAGAATGGAGGGATCACGCGCGGAAGGATGCCGCCCGCGCCGGGTCCGGGCAAGTCGTCACTCCCGCCTCGACGCACTTTCGCACCCTCGCGCGTCCGTACGGCACGCACCCTGCTCAGCCTCCGCCGCCTAACACTGCACAAACCTTTGGCAGGGGGTTCGGAGGATGAGCAACGGCAGCACCGGGGCGCCGCACGACGCCACGCCGGCATCGACGGAAAAGAAGCTCGACCAGATGTACGGACTGGTGGAGGGGATCGAGATCGCGATGTTCACCACCCGCCGTCAGGACGGCCACCTGGTCTCGCGGCCCATGGCCAACCAGGCGCGCGCGGCCGGCGCGGACCTGTGGTTCGTGACGGACGGCGAGACGCACAAGCTGGACGAGCTGGCCCACGATCCGCACGTGAACCTCAGCTACTACCGCGACAAGACCCGCGAGTGGGTTTCGGTGAGCGGCACGGCGCGCGTGGTGAACGACCGCGCCAAGATCCACGAGCTGTACCGGCCCGACTGGAAGGCGTGGTTCCCCGACGACGGCCCCGGCCGCGACGGCGGGCCCGACGATCCGCGCTTCGCGCTGGTGGCGGTGGATGCGCACAGCGTGGTGTACATGGTGAGCAACACGCCGCGCCCGGTGGTGCTCTTCGAGGTGGTGAAGGGGATGATCACCGGCCAGCAGCCCGACATCGGCGAGACGCACACCCTGAGCGAGGGAGAGCTCGGCGGCAATCACCCGGAGGTGTGACCCGCGGCGTCGCATCCGCCAGACAAGCCCGTTCTTTATGTTGACTTCCTGAGGGAGGCGCCGCGCCGCAACCTGCTTTCGCGATGCAGCCTGGCGCCGACCGAAGGACCTCGCCTGCATTACCCTGGGCCTTCGACGGAGTGCGGGCCTGGCCTGCGCCAGCAGGTGAAGCCCTGCGTTGCCCGGCAGCTGAACTCGCGCGCACGTGTCATTCCGAGGCCCGGCCACATTGCGGTCAGCTTCTCGCGCGAACGGTTGCAGGGCCGAGGAATCTACCGTCGGTTACCTGGAGGGTGGACGCGGCAGCCCGCGCTGATTCCGCGGCCACCCAGCAGCCCGACGGTGCCGATGGAGACGCCGCGGATACCCGCCAGTCCGACAGGCCACGAGCATCCGACGGTAGATTTCTCAGTCGGCGCCAGAGTCTGGAGTGGAGGATGGTTGCGCGCGGCGCCTCCTTCGAAATGACAGTTCCTTGGTTCGGCAAGGACGTGAGGGGGCGGGACCGTGGCTGAAGGCGAGTTCCGAGGAGGCAGAAAGGAGATCCTTCGGTCGCGCACAAGCGGTTGCGTTGCTTGGGGTTCTGTGTGGCGCTCCCTCAGGAAATCAACGTCGGGTGATTCGCGACATCAACCGACATCTCCAGATCACCACCGCGTTAGGCGGCGATTACGATCCTCCGATCCACCCTTCCGCGCGTTGGCATCCACCGACGCTTCCAACATTATCCACCTCCGCGGCAACCCATCCTCCGAACGCCTCGACGAGAGTCTCCCGAGCCGAGCCCGTGAACGCCACCGCACCGCCGGAGCCCGCCCTGCTCGACGCCCCTGCCGCCGCGCCGCGCGATCCCGCCGCCTTCGAAGCCCTGTACCGTGCGCACTACCGCCACGTGTACGCGGTCACGCTGCGGATGACGTGCGACGTGTCGCGGGCGGAGGACCTTACGCAGGAAGTCTTCGTCCGCGTGTGGCAGAAGCTGCCCACGTTCCGTGGCGAAAGCGCGCTCAGCACCTGGATTCACACGGTGGCGGTGCGCACCACGCTGGAGAGCATGCGCAGCGAGTCGCGGCGCGAGGCGCGCGTCACCACCACGGACGACCCCGGCCGCTACGCCGCGGAAGCAAAGCGCGCCATGCCGGAGACCGCGGTAGACCTGGAGCGGGCGATCGCCGCCCTGCCCCCCGGCGCGCGCAAAGTGCTGCTGCTGCACGACGTAACGGGATACCGGTACCACGAGATCGCGGAGATGCTCGGCGTAAGCCTGGGGACGGTGAAAAGCCAGCTGAACCGCGCGCGGCGCCTGATGATGGAGGCCCTGGAACGATGACCATGCACCTGTCCGAAGACGACCTGCACGAATACGCCGGCGGCGAGCTTTCGCCGGAGCGGATGGAGGGAGCGGCCGCGCACCTGGAGGTCTGCGACGCCTGCCGCGCCGCCGCGGAGCCGCTGATCGCGCTCACCGCCCGGCTGGCCGACCTGCCGCGCGCCGGCGAGACGGCGCACGACCTGTGGCCCGCGTTGCACGCCCGCCTGGCCGCCGACGAGCGTCCGGCGCACGTCCCGGTAACGAAGGTGATCTCGCTGGACGAGCGCCGGAAGCGGCGAATGATGCCGGCGTGGGCCGCGCACGCCGCCGCGGCCGCCGTGGTGTTCACCCTCGGCTTCGGTGGCGGGCGGCTGTCGGGGACGGGGGACTCGGCCACCATGCTCGCCGCCGCCGACACGGTGGCGACGGCGATGGACGCCGCCATCCGCGTGCAGCGCGCGGGGACGGAGTACGTGGCGGCGGTGGCGCAGTTCGTGGCGTTCGCGCACGGGCGCGACAGCCTTTCGGTGGCGCAGGGGCGCGAGGCGACCATCGCGGCGTGCTACGGCGCCTCGCGCGAGCTCACGCGCCTGCGCACCGACGACACCGGCGCCGTGAACCTTTTCCGCACGGCGGCCACCACGCGGCACGGCGCGCTGCAGCCGGACACGCCCTCCGCCTCGGTGATGTTCTGAGGATGTGGACGATGAGGATCGCGACCCCGACCTTTGCGCGGCGGCTGGCCGCGGCACTGGCGCTGACGTTGGCGGCGCGCGCGGCGGATGCGCAGACGTGCGCCGAAGGCCTTCCCCGCACGGCGACGCTGGGGATCGGGCTGCTGCAGTGCGTGGGCGGATCGTGCACCGTGAACGCGCGGGACGGCGCCGGCCGCACTCATGACTTTTCGACGGAGCCCAAGGTGTGGCGGCTGGATCCCGACGGTCCCTCCGCCGGCGTGCTGCGCGAAGGCGACCAGCTCCTGGCCATCGACGGGGCGCTGATCACCACGCGCGACGGCGGGCGGCGGCTGGCCAACCTGCGCGCCGGCGTGCCCGTGGCGCTGCGCATCCGCCGCGAGGGATGGGAGACGCGGGTGTCGATCACCCCGCGCCCCGGCTGCAACACGCCCGGGCTTGCCGTCACCGCGACCGCGGGGCGGCCGGACGCGCCGGCATCCGGATCCGCCGAGGGGCGGGCGAACGCGGAGGCGGGGCCGCGCATCTACTTCGGGATGGAGCTGGACTGCGGTGACTGCGGCTGGCGGCAGGAGGGGAGCGCCTGGCGATGGGTCAGCACGCAGCCGATGCGGGTCAAGTCCACCGTCCCCGGCAGCCCCGCCCACCGCGCCGGCCTGCGCGCCGGCGACGTGGTGCTGCGAATCAACGGATACGAGCTCACCGAGCGCGGCGCCGGCCGCTTCTTCGACCGCCTGAGCCCGGGAAGCGCGGTGCGCTTCGAGGTGCGCCGCGGCAGCCGCACCCTCACCATCCCCATCGTCCCCGAGGTCCGCCGCGGGCCGTGAGCCGGTGAGGTGCACCGGGTGACAAGCGAAGCGGGCCGGGGACAAACGTCCTCGGCCCGCACTTGCTATGCAGCCGGCTTCGTTGCCGGTTGCGCCTTTCGCCGCGCCAGGCTGGCCGGACGCTTCTCGTTCAGCGCGAGGCGCATGTGGATCGCGCCCGTGATCCAGCCGTTCAGGCTTTCGTCCTGGGTCCGGGCAGCAGAAGCGGCTTCGCGGTGCATCTCGGGCGTGATGCGCAGAACGAACTTGCCGGAGCAGGGACGCTGGGCCTCCACGCCTCGCTCCGCGCACATTTCCAGATACACATCCACCGATTCGCGGAAGGCGACCTCCAACTCTTCCACGTTGTCGCCTTCGAACGTGACGATGTCGGTGATGTCGTCGACAGTGCCGAAAAACACCCGGTCGTCAGGTTCGTACTCGACGGATCCCGTGTACCCTTTGTACTTCATCCTCAGGCTCCAGTCCAGCGGTGATGAGCAGTTGCCGCATCTTGCGAATCGCCCAGCGTCGAGCCTCCTTCTTCGGGTGCGGCCGATGGAAGGCGGCCGATTTTCCGTTGATGACGATGTTGACCCTCGATCCTTTCCCTTGCAGGATTTCGGCACCGTAGTGGATGACCATGGCCTCCACGTCGGCCCAGACGATCGTTCCGCTCACCGGATCGCGGAAGACCGCTTCCAGTGTGCGTCGGTGATAGTTGCTCATGCATAGTACTATTCCGTGGTATCAGGAACAAGGGCTGATCCTGTCGGCCCGGTCGGATGGCCCAAGGGAATAATGGGAGGAGGAAGCGCGCGGCAATCCCGCGCCAGAACACGGCCAACGGGCGAACAAGCGTGTTCGGGATCGGGCGAAAAACGAGCGTGCGAAGGCGGCCAGCGGGCGAACGAGGGTGTGCGGGATCGGGCCAAAAACGAGCGCCCGCCGCTCCCAAAGTGAGCGGCGGGCGCGTCTGCGGGCTGGCGCGGATCAACCGCCGGGGCGGCGGCGGAACATCATGCCGTTGATGTTGGCGCTGTCGGCGGGGGTCTGCGGGTCGCGGAAGAAGAACTGCACCACCTGGCCGCTGCCCGGAAGGAACTCCACCCGCAGCGCGTCGGGGCGCGTGAACGGATCCAGCCGCGCGGACAGGTTGCCCAGCGTGGCCCACAGCTCCCGGTTGTCGCGCAGCCGCACATCCACCGTGCCCATCATCTCGTTCTCGTACGTGCCCACGAAGAATGGCTTGCGATCATCCGGCGTGGGCGGCCGGGCCATGCGGCGCTGGTAGTCTTCGCGGATTCGCTGGCGCATCTGCGCGGCGTTGGCCGCCATCCGCTCGCGCTCGGCGGCGTACTTCGCGTTCACGCCGGGGCGGCCGAGGAGCAGGTCGTACGCGTAGGTGGCGATCACGTCCGCCGCGGGGCCCCCGATGGGCGACGAGTCGTTGATGAGCACGGCGACGCCGATCCCCCGCTCCGGAAGGAAGGAGATGTGCGCATGCCACCCCTCGAACCCGCCGAAGTGGTGGATCATCCGCTCGCCCTCGTAGTCCGCGGTCTGCCAGCCCAGGCCGTACCCGGTGCGCACGTAGCGGTAGAAGGTGTCGGTGTGCATGGCGGTGGGCGTGTGCGCGGCGCGGATGACGGCGGCGGGAATGGCCTGCCTTCCATCCACCCGCCCCGCGTTCAGCTGCGCCTGCAGCCAGCGCACCAGGTCCTCGGCGGTGGTCAGGATGCCACCGGCGGGGTGCATGGTGTTGTCCTGCTTCTCGAGCGTGATGCGCACCACGCTGTCGGCGCCGGTCATGTGCGGCGACGCCATGGGCCAGCCGGCGGCCCGCGCCTCGCTGACACGCGCGGTGGTGTGCATCATCCCCAGCGGCCGGAACACCTCGTCGCGCAGCAGGTCCTGCCAGTCGCGGCCGGTGGCGCGCTCCATGGCCAGCGCGGCGACGACGTACCCCAGGTTGTCGTAGCTGTAGGTGCGCGGGATGGGCGTGCTCTGCCCCAGCAGGCGGATGAGCAGGGCGTCGTCGTGCACGCCGCTGAAGGCGGTGCGAAAGACGACGGGCTCATTGCGGATGCCGCTGGTGTGCGTGAGCAGCGCGCGCAGGGTGATGGAATCGGCGGAGAGCGGCGCGTTCATCCGCAGTTCCGGCAGGTAGCGGCTGAGCGGCGCGTCCAGGCTGATGACGCCGCGCTGGTCCAGGATGCCCGCCAGCGTGCCGGTGAACGACTTGGTGGACGACGCGATGTAGAAGCCGGTCTGCGGCGTAACCGGCTCGCGCGTGCGGACGTCGCGCACGCCGAAGCCGCGCAGGTACGCCGGACCGTCGCGCGTGACCACGGCGATGGCGACGCCGGGGATGAAGCCCTCGTCCACCAGCCCGCGGACGAACGGATCCAGGCTGTCCGCCAGCACGCCGGTCGCCGCGGATGCCGATGATCCCGGGCCGGGCGTGCCGTACGGCCGCGGTCCGCAGCCGGCGGCGATCACGGTGGATGCGATGGCCATGGCGAGTGCTCGCGAGGTGCGCATGAATGGCTCTCCGGTCCGTTCGGTGGAGGGTCGGGTCCCCCGCGGGCCCGTTCCGCTGCGCCAATGCTACGCGGTCTGGACGGACGTGTCTTGAACGGATGAAACCTGCCGTGCGCGGTGATGCAGGTTTCGGGCAGGTTCGCTGCGACCCTCGCGCCCCTCCGGGCGGGCACCACCCGCCCACCTCCCCCAAAAAACCCTGGGGGAGGTTGGTTGTGGGGCAGGCGGTGGCGCGTCTCCACGAGGGCACCGCGGGGGTCAAGCCACGGCGGGCGAGGCCTGAATCGGCGGAGTGGCGGCGGCGCGGCGGAGGGCGCCGGGGGTCAGGCCCGTCTCGCGCCGCAGCTCGCGCGTGAGATGCGCCTGGTCCGCGAACCCCGCCTCGCAGGCGATGCGCGCGAGGGGAAGCGCGGTGGACGCGATGCGGTCGGCGGCGGCGCGCAGGCGCAGGCGGCGGGCGTACTCGGTGACGGGAACGCCGTACGCGCGGCGAAAGGCGCGGGCCAGGTAGACGGGATGCACTCCCGCGGCGCCGGCCAGATCGCGGACGGGGGGCGCGGCGCCGGCGCAGTCGTGCAGGTGGTCGCGGACGCGGCACAGCCACGCGGGCGCGGCGGACGGCGAGGGAGGCGGGGCGGCGTACACATCGAGCGCATCCACCATCTCCCAGAAGCCGTCCGCCAGCAGCGACGGCGCGGTCCCGGGCTCCGCGCGCGCGGTGGAGAGCAGGCGCCAGAGCGCGCGCGAGGCGGGGCCGCCCTCCATCCACCGCCACGACTCCAGCGCCGCGAGCCGATCATCCGCATCCCCTCCGGCGCCGGGGAGGATGTTGATGCTGAGCATGCGGACCGTCGCGGGGCCAAAGACGTTGCGGTGCACGGTGCCCGCCGGCTTTACCACCACCGCGCCGGCCGTGCCCTGGTGCTCGCGGCCGCCGACGCCTTCTTCCACCGCCCCGCGCAGCACCATGCTCACCTGCGTGCCCGGGTGCCAGTGCGGCGCCATCCGTTCACCGGGGAGGTAATCGGTCACCACCATCCGCAGTCCGCCAGCGTCGATCCGCATGCGCTCCACTTTTTCCGTGCGGTGTCCATCCGGGGGCGGTCATCTGGCGCAGGCCCGCAAAGCAGTTGCCGGACACGGCGTTGCGCCACTATTGTTGGCACCCTGTACACCTCCACACGACCCGGTCCCGCACTCGTACGATGCGATCTACTCCGCGTTTCACCGCGCTGGCGGCGCTGTGCCTGGCCCTGCTGGGCGCCCTGCCGCTCCGCGCGCAAACTCCGCTCCCGTCCATCGCCGAAAAGACGCGGTCGATGGAAAAGCGCGACGGATTTCTCCCCGTCTACTGGGAGGCGGCCACGGGAAAGCTGTGGATGGAGATCCCGCGCACGGGCGAGGAGCTGATCTACGTGGTCTCCCTTCCCGCCGGGATGGGATCCAACGACATCGGGCTCGACCGCGGCCAGCTGGGCGGCGAGCGGCTGGTGCGCTTCGACCGCGTGGGGCCGCGGGTGCTGATGGTGCAGCCCAACCAGGCGTACCGCGCGTCGTCTCAGAACGCGGCGGAGCGGCGCGCGGTGGAGGAGAGCTTCGCGCAGTCGGTGCTGTGGGGGTTCGAGGTGAAGGCCGAGACGGACGGGCGGGTGCTGGTGGATGCGACGGACTTCGTGCTGCGCGACGCGCACGGCGTCATCGCGGCCCTCAAGCGCGCTCGGCAGGGCGACTACAAGCTCGACGCGACGCGCAGCGCCCTCTATCTCCAGAATACAAAGGCCTTTCCGCGCAACACGGAGATCGAGGCGACGCTCACCTTTACCGGCGACAACCCCGGCGGGTGGGTGCGCGACGTGACGCCCACGCCGGAGGCCATCAGCGTCCGCCAGCGGCACTCGTTCGTCGCTCTGCCGCCGCCGGGGTACGAGCCGCGCCGCAACGACCCGCGGGCGGGGTACTTCGGCATCGACTACAACGACTTTTCCTCGCCGATCGGCGAGGAGCTCACGCAGCGCTTCATCAGCCGCCACCGGCTGGAGAAGCGCGATCCGGGCGCGGCGATGAGCGATCCCGTGGAGCCCATCGTCTACTACGTGGACGCGGGCGCGCCGGAGCCGGTGCGCAGCGCGCTGGTGGACGGCGCGCGCTGGTGGAACCAGGCGTTCGAGGCGGCCGGGTACCGCAACGCGTTCCGGGTGGAGGTGATGCCGGACAGCATTGACCCCATGGACGCGCGCTACAACGTGATCCAGTGGGTGCACCGCTCCACCCGCGGCTGGAGCTACGGGTCCAGCGTGACGGACCCGCGCACGGGCGAGATCATCAAGGGGCACGTTACGCTGGGAAGCCTGCGCGTGCGGCAGGACTACCTGCTGGCCGAGGGGCTGCTGGCGCCGTACGAGACGGGGACGGAGATCCCGCCGGAGATGGAGCGGATGGCGCTGGCCCGCATTCGCCAGCTGGCCGCGCACGAGGTGGGGCACACGCTGGGGCTGGCGCACAACTACGTCAGCAGCACGCAGAACCGCGCCTCGGTGATGGACTATCCCCACCCCCTGGCCCGCCTGCGTGACGACGGGACGATCGACCTGTCCGAGGCGTACACGGCGGAGATCGGGGCGTGGGACAAGCTGGCCATCACCTGGGGATACCAGGATTTTCCCCCGGGGACGGACGAGCGCGCGGCGCTGAACCGCATGCTGGCGGACGCGCGGGCGCGGGGAATCACCTTCCTGACCGACCAGGACGCGCGTTCGCCCGGCAGCGTGCATCCGCAGGCGCACCTGTGGGACAATGGCACCGACGCGGCGGCGGAGCTGCGGCGCGTCCTCCGCGTGCGCCGCGCGGCGCTGGAGCGCTTCGGCGAGCGGGCCATCCGCGCGGGGCGGCCGATGGCGACGCTGGAGGAGGTGCTGGTGCCGCTGTACCTGCACCACCGCTACCAGACGGAGGCGGCGGCCAAGGTGCTGGGCGGCCAGGAGTACACCTTCGCCCTGCGCGGCGACGAGCAGGTGCCGCTGCGCGCCGTCCCCGGCGACGTGCAGCGCGCCGCCTTCGACGCCCTGCTGACGACGCTGGACCCGGCGGAGCTGGCCATGCCGCGGTCGATTTTGAGCCTGATCCCGCCGCGCCCGTTCACGTACGACGCGCACCGCGAGATGTTCGGGCGCTACACGGGGATGACGTTCGACGCGGTGTCGCCGGCGGTGTCGGCGGCGGACATGACGATCGGGCTGATCCTGAACCCCGAGCGCGCGGCGCGGCTGGTGGAACAGAACGCGACCGATCGGTCTCTCCCCGGGCTGCAGTGGACGCTGGACCGGCTGATGGCGGCCACCTTCGCCCGCAGCTTCGACGATCCGTACCTGGCGGAGATCGACCGCGGCATCGAGTACGCCATCGTCCGGCGGCTGATGACGCTCGCGGCGGAGGCGCCGATGCCGCAGGTGCGGGCGCTGGCGCAGGAGGAGCTGGCCCAGATCCGCGCGCAGTGGTCCGCCGACGAGATCCCGGGCAACCCGGTCGCCGCGCACCGCGCCCTGCTGGCGGGTGAGATCACGCGCTTCCTGGAGCGCCCCTGGACCCCCGACCAGCGCGCCCCGCTCCCCGACCTCCCCCCCGGCCAGCCCATCGGCGACGAGGCGGAGTGGTGACGGCCTCCACCTGAACGGAACGGCTCCGGCGATCCGCTGGAGCCGTTTTGCTTTTCTGCGCGCCAGCGCGTGTGTATGATTTTGAGCGGGAGACGTTTTATCCCGCAGACGCATCTCTTCCGCGCGCCGCCCGCGATCTTCCCGGCAATCCGCAGATGATGATCCCACGGATTCTGCTGGCCGCCTCGCTCGCCCTCCCCGCCGCCGCGTCCGCGCAGGTGGTGCAGGGGCGGCTGATGGCGGCCGAGACGGAGGAACCGGTGCGCGGAGGGATGGTGCACCTGATCGGGGCGGATTCGCAGGCGGTGGGACTGGCGCTGACCGACGCCGAGGGGCGGTTCACCCTGCAGGCGCCGCGGCCGGGACAGTACTGGATGATGGCCCGCGCGCCCGGCTATGAAGCGTCCCAGACGGACCTGTTTCCGGTGGGCGCCCAGGGAATGCGGCTGCGCTTCGTCATCCACCGCCCTCCCGTAGTGCTCGACACGGTGACGGCCGTGGGCATAAGCCCGGCGGACCGCTGGTGGTACGGCGGGTTCCACGAGCGGATGGCGCGGAACGTCAGCGGGCGCTTCATCACCGCGGAGGAGATCGAGCGGTGGCACTACATCGAGGTGGCCGACGCGCTGCGCTCCGTGCCCAGCCTGGAGGTGGTGTACACACCGCGCGGCGCGCGCGTGCGGCTGCGGAACCCGGTCTCGCTCAGCAGTGCGTGCTGGAGCCTCGTCTATCTGAACGGCATGCGGGTGGATCCCGAGGCCATCCAGAACCTCGCTGCCGCCGACATCGAGGGAATCGAGGTCTACACCCGCGGCGACGCTCCCGCCGAGTACAACTCGTCCATGGGCGCGTCGTGCGGAGTGATCGTCGTATGGTTGAAGGCGCGGTGAACCGGATGATGGTCCCGCTGAACAGCAAATGCGCATGAGAATGATCAACAGGCTCGCGATTGCTTTCATCCTGGCCCTGGCGTTCACCCCGGCCGCGAGCGCCGCGCAGGCCGTGCAGGGGCGGCTGATCGGGCGCGAGACGCAGGCGCCGGTGCACGGCGGCACGGTGCACCTGATGGCGGCGGATTCGCAGGTGGTGGGGCTGGCGCAGACGGACTCAGCGGGGCGCTTCACGCTGCAGGCGCCGGCGCCGGGGAGCTACTGGCTGCTGGGGGCCGCGCCGGGATACGAGCGCTCGGAGACGGACCTGTTCGCCGTCCCCGAGCAGGGCGCGCGGGTGAGCTTCGTGATCGGGCGGGCGGCGGTGGTGCTGGACACTGTGACGGCCACCGGCGTGGGATCCGCCGACCGCCTGTGGTACGGCGGGTTCCACCAGCGGATGGAGGAGAACAACGGCGGCCGGTTCATCACCGCGGAACAGATCGACCGCCAGCGCTACGTGCAGATGATCGACCTGCTGCGGTCCATCCCCAGCTTCGAGGTGATCGTGGGCGCCGGCGCCGGCGACACGCGGTCGTTCCGCGTCCGGCTGCGGCACCCGCTCTCCATCCGCGGCCAGTGCTGGACCAACATCTACCTCAACGGCATGCGGGTCGAGGCGGAATCCATCCAGAACCTGAACCCCGCGGAGCTCGAAGGCGTCGAGATCTACACCACCGGCGCGGTGCCCGCCCAGTTCAACTCGTCCATGGGCGGCGCGTGCGGCGTCATCGTCATCTGGATGAAGGCGCGGTGATCCAGATCGGCCGGCCGATGAAAGCGCTGCTGGCGACGGCGGTTCTCCTGCTGCCGGGCTCGGCCGCACCCGCGGCGGCACAGCAGCCGGAAGCGTGTGCGCCGCTGGATGCGCACGGCACGCTGCCTCTGCACTGCGCCGATCGGCCCCCGCAGCCGGACTCCGCCGCGACGGTGCTGCTCCAGCGGATGCTGCTGCGGACGGCAGGGAAATGGAAGGGCTTCGAAGGAAGCTTCGGAATCGCGTTTACGGTGGATACGCTCGGCCGCGTGATCCGTCCCACCGTGCGGGTGCTCGATGTGGATTCGAGCACGTTTGCCCAACGGCTTCCACTGACAATCGCCCGAGAGCTCCACTACCGGCCCGCCGTGCGTGCGGGCATGCCCATCCCGGTCGCATTCGAGCAGCGCTTTGCGTATCGGCATCCGGGAGACCGGGGCGGGGATCTGTCCGTGCCTCCGCTCCCGCCGCAGGTGCACGAATCCCCCGATCCGCGAGGAAGCACCGTTCGCGTGGAATGGGTACCGGTCGCATCCTCGCCCCTGCCCCCGCTCGACGATGGCCGCAACCGCGAACGGCAGATGGATGCACTCGCGGTGGCGGTCGCCGATTCCGGCTGGGACGCGTCGGCATCCGCCTGCATCGCGCTGCTCTCGGGCGATCGCGCCGTGCCCGCCACGGCGGACGAGACCGAACGGTTGCGCGCAGTGCGCCGGGTGGCCACCCCGGGTGAGTGCCCGGAGACGTACAACTCGGGGATGGTGCTGTTCAATGAGGACGGCACCCCGCGGGAGCGCCCGCCGGGCGCAGAAGCGGATCCGTACGAGGTGCGCGTTACGCGGGTGGTCCCCTGGACGGAGGACTGGGTCGTGGTGGGGCTTACGATCTACCGGTCAGGCGGAACGGAGACCCTCCGCTGCGTAGAGCATCGTCCGGCAGCCAACGCGTGGAGCACGCACTGCGAGACGACGGGCAGGCAGGTGTTCTGATCGGGCCAGCCAGCTGTAGAGGTGTTCTTTCAAAGCACGAAGAGGTGGAGAGCCGGGCGCTCCCCACCTCTTTGTCCTGCTGCCGCCCGCGCAAATCAGGCGTGCGGAGCGGGAGCGGCGGCGGGGGCGTCCACGGCGAAGCGGCGGCGCCAGAGCAGATAGACGGGAACGCCGGTGAGCACCAGCAGGTAGCCCATCCCCGACGTCTGCGGCGCCAGCCACGCCAGGTCCAGCACCAGCAGCCCGGCGATCACCAGGTAGATGAGCGGCGTCACGGGATAGCCCCAGGTGCGGTACGGCCGCGCCGCGTCCGGCCAGCGGCGCCGCGCGACGAAGACGGCGGCCACCATCAGCCCGTAGAACACCAGGTCGGCGGATACGATGTACTCCAGCAGCTGCGTGTACACGTTGCCGAACGCGGGCTGGCCGGTGACGGGATCCGTCGTCACGGTGCGCGGCAGGGTGAGCAGCGACGCCCATACGCCCTGCGCCGCCAGCGCGAATGCGGGGACGCGCTGCGCGTTCAGCCGCGCGGCCGGGGCGAAGAACAGCCCGTCGCGCGCCATGGCGTACTGCACCCGCGCGCCCGCCAGGATGAGGCCGTTGTTGCAGCCGAAGGTGGAGACCAGAATGGCCACCGCCATCACCACCGCGCCCGTGGGGCCGAACATCTGCTGCATGGCGGCCACGGCCACGCGGCGCTGCGGGGCGTCGCGGATGCCGTCCAGCGGCAGCGTGACCACGTACGCCAGGTTGGCCAGCAGGTAGAGCGCCACCACCACCGCGCAGCCGATCAGCAGTGCACGTGGGATCGTGCGGCCGGGATCGCGCACCTCTTCGCCGGTAAAGGTGACGTTGTTCCACGCCGACTGCGCGAACAGCGGGCCCACCATCCCCCGTCCCAGCAGCAGCGCCAGCGCCAGCCCGCCGCCCACGGCCAGCCCCGGCTGCGCGCCCTGCGGCGTCCAACCGTTGGCCCACGGGTTCCACCAGCTGGAGGTGAAAGCCGCGCCCCGCATGTTCCACCCCACCAGCAGCCCCAGCACGATCAGCCCGAACAGCGCGCCGGTCTTGGCCACGGTGAACGCGTTCTGAATCAGCCGCCCCGTCCGCAGCCCGCGCGCGTTCACCGCCGTGAGCAGCAGGATCATGGCGATGGCCACCAGTTGCTGCGTGGAGAGCGAGACGGCGTACCTCCCCAGCACGATGGGCTCGACCAGATACGACGTCCCTGACACCCACGGCACCAGCACGCCCAGAAAGCTGGCGAACGCCACCGCCACGGCCGCGATGGTCCCCGTCTGGATGCAGATGAACATCCCCCAGCCGAACAGAAAGCCGGTCATAGGCCCGTACGCCTCGCGCAGAAAAACGTACTGCCCGCCGGCGCGCGGCCACATGGTCGCCAGCTCCGCGCAGCTCAGCGCGCCGGTCAGGGTCAGCACGCCCGCCAGCGCCCACGCCATCAGCAGCCACCCCGGTGCGCCAACCAGCCGGGTAGATTCGGCGGAGGTGATGAAGATGCCGGAGCCGATCATCGACCCGATCACCAGCAGCGTGGCATCCCACGATCCCAGTCCGCGCACCATGCGCTCTCCCGCAGCGGGCGGATCGGCGGCGTAGGGCGGGCTCTGCAGGAGGTCGCTCATGCGTGGACTGGTTGGCGGAACGGCGGGACGGGGAGGATGGACATCCAATGTAAACGCCCGGCATGCCGCGCGCAGGTGCAGGAACGGCGCGGACCCCCGCCGAAGCCGGCGGAGGCCCGCGTCACAGCATCCGCGAAATCCGATCAGAGGTTGGAGACCGCTTGCTTGTAGATCCAGCATCCGCCGCTGCCGGTGAGCAGGTACGCCTGCACCGCGGCCACCACGGTGTTGCCGGTGATGTTGGGATCGTACAGGTCGCTGAAGCCCAGCACGCTCACCATCTCACCGGGCAGCCCGGCGTCGCCCCCCGCCGCGAAGTTGGCACCGGCGTAGGTCTTTCCCTTGCCGTCGCCCGCGCTGACGGTCAGGACGACGATGCTGTCGGTGGGGTTGTTCGGGGTGAGCTGCGCGTACACCTGCAGTTGCGTTCCCACCAGCGTGACGGTCAGTTGGTTGATGGTAACCAGGTCGTCGCACGTGTTTTCAGCAGGGGCGCGATCGAGTTCGATCCGGGTGCCCGGTTGGGGTGCAGCAATGGGGGTCATGAGGGTTGCTCCTTGGGTCTCGATGGGTGCCGACTGAGGGGGAACAAGCCTGCTCCACGATTCAGGAGCAGGCATCGCAAGATGATTCTCGGTCCCGTCCTCCGGCAAGAATTTCGTTTTTTCAGGACCGATGCGCCAAGCGTCAGGCCACACACCATTTGAGCATCGTTGGTTCAAGCGCTGAGCATCTGAAGTTGCCTGGAGCCAGCATTCGCACAAACCGCTGCCACGTAGTCACGTAGAAGGGGTATGGTGCGCACCGTGGCTGGATCTATCCCGTTGACAGCCAAGGCGATCTGCACCAAATACAATGCAGCAGGGCGATGTGTTGAATCACTCGACACGTGTAGAGCCTGAGCCAAGGATAGACGCGATGGAGAAGATGGCGCGCCGAAAGTCGTTGCGGACCCGCTTCGTCTCAGCGCTCAAGCGCATCAGACGTGGTGAGTGGCACTGGTTCGACCACCCCGAGATGCAGGCGCGGATCGAGAAGGCGGAGTCCGATCGGCGCGAGGGACGGGTCGAGAAGTTCGATACGCGCGAGGCGGCGCTGGCGCATCTGGACAGCCTCGTCTGACGGCCTGTGCGCCAGCCGGCACCGGCGTTTCAGACGCTCGAAACCACGGAGCAGTACAAAGAGGCCGTCGCGAACCTGCAGCAGGCAGCACGCAAGCAGGTTGCTGCCCGTGCCAAGCTGCTGTTCGACAACCCGGCCCATCCCAGCTTGAACGCTCACTCCATCAAGCCAGACAAGCATTTCTGGGAAGCGTACGTGAACCGGGGAGACCGGATCATCTACATCCCCGAAGGCTCGCACCTGGTTCTGGTAGATGTGGTGTCTCACGATGACATCGGCCGCTACAGCAAGCGTCCTGCGCAAAAGTAGATGGTCGAGTCAGTTCTGCCCGCGCTCCATTCCTCAACCCGCCGCGCCCCACCCGCCGCCTCCAGGTGTCTCCAGCAGCAGCCGGTCGCCGGCTTGCACTTCGGTGCCATCGACCGAGCCGAGTTCCAGCACCTCGCCCGACGCGCGGATGACGCGCTGGCGGCC
>DASTVC010000896.1:0-16461 GCA_035759295.1 Longimicrobium sp.
GCGCGCAGCCTCTTCCTTCTCGCGCCGCAGCTCTTCCTGCGTCTTGGGGACGGTGAACGCCACCTCCGCGATCACTTCCTCGCGCGCCACCACCCCCTGCTCCAGCACCGGCACGTCCGCCGTCTGCGCGCCGGGAAAGCACAGGTAGACCGCGATGGACACGCCCAGCAGCACCGCGGCGCGCAGGCCGTGGTGCAGCCACGCCGCCGCGCCCGTGCGGCGCGGCGGGTCAAGGGGCTCGCGCGGCGTCGCGCGGCGCTCGGGGAAGGCGCGCTCCCCGTTCTTCATTGCGGGGTCGAACCCTCCGCCCCGTCCCCGCGAGCCGCGTCGTACGCGTGGATGATGTCCTTCACCAGCCGGTGGCGCACCACGTCCGCGCCCGACAGGTAGACGAAGGCGATCCCCTCGATCCCCTTCAGCACCTGCTCCACCTCGACCAGGCCGGAATCCTCACGGCGCGGCAGGTCGATCTGCGTCTTGTCGCCCGTGATGACGGCCTTGCTGTTCAGCCCCATGCGCGTCAGGAACATCTTCATCTGCGCCCGGGTGGCGTTCTGCGCCTCGTCCAGGATCACGAACGCGTCCGCCAGCGTGCGCCCGCGCATGTACGCCAGCGGCGCGATCTCGATCGCCCGGCTCTCCATCGCCCGGCGCAGCCGGTCCGGCGGAATCATGTCCTCCAGCGCGTCGTACAGCGGCCGCAGGTACGGGTCGATCTTCTCCTGCAGGTCGCCGGGGAGGAAGCCGAGGTTCTCCCCCGCTTCCACCGCCGGGCGGGCGAGGATGATGCGCTTTACCCGCTTCTTGAACAGCGCGTCCACCGCCATCGCCACCGCCAGGTACGTCTTGCCCGTACCCGCCGGCCCGATGCCCACGACGACGTCGTTCTCCTCGATCGCGGAGAGGTAGCCGGCCTGTCCTTCGCTCTTGGGCCGCACCGTCTTGCGGGGCCCCGGCACCGCCACCGTCCCCGCCTCCGCCAGCCGGCGCACGCCGTTCTCCGACACCGACGCGTCGAAGAAGCGCGCCACGTCGTCCGTGCCAAAGGGCACGCCGTTGCGCGCCATCTGCACCATGTGCTGCGCCACCGGCACCGCGCGCTCCACGTCCTTCAGGTCGCCCGAAAGCAGCAGGTGGTCGTCGCGCAGAACGACGCGCAGGCCGGCGCGCTTGCCCAGCTCCAGCAGGTTGGCGTCGTTCACCCCGCCCAGCGCCAGCGGATCGGCGCCGTCGGCGGGAATGCGGTGCTGCACCGCGTTGTTGGTATCTGGCATTTACTCCCGTCTTTCCTGGGATATCCTTACGTCCTCAACGGCAACGGCAACTGAATACGGCAACGGCGGATGTGGGCGTGCCCCTCCGCTGCGCTCCGGGTCGGGCTGCGCGCGCACTAGGGCACGATACAACTGTGCCCAAGTGCGCCAAGCCCCCGGCGCTCACCATCGTCGACGCGTTTCCGCAACGCCCGTGCATGCGCGCCGTGTTCTTGGCCCTGCGGGCGCGCATCCCTCACGCGACGGCGCCTGCCGGCGCCCCCCGTTCACCCGTTCACCCGTTCACCAAACGCCCGAGGGGCGAGGAGTACCCTCGCCCCTCCGCGTTGTTACACCGACCGTGCCGCCGCGTGCGGCTACGACCCGGGGGTGCGCACCTGCACGTGCACGTCGCGCAGCTGCGCGTCGGGAATCGTCGTCGGCGCCTCCTCGAACAGCGCCCGCGCCGACGTCGTCTTGGGGAACGCCACCACGTCGCGCAGGTTGTTGGTCCCCGTCAGCATCATCACCAGCCGGTCGAAGCCAAAGGCGAAGCCCGCGTGCGGCGGCGCGCCGTAGCGGTACGCCTCCAGCAGGAACCCGAACTTGGCCTGCGCCTCCTCCGGCCCGATCCCCAGCGCCGTGAACACCGCCTGCTGCCACGCCGGCACGTGGATGCGCACGGAGCCGCTCGCCATCTCCGCGCCGTTGTACACCGCGTCGTACGCCCGCGAACGCAGCCCCATCCCGTACAGCTTCCGCGCAACGTCGCCCGCGGGCGTGCCGTCCTTCGTGGCCTCCAGGATCGCCTCGATCGCCCCGTCCCCCGGCATGCTGAACGGGTTGTGCGCGTAGATCAGCCGCTCGTGGTCCGCGTCCCAGTCGAAGACGGGGAACTCCGTCACCCACAGCCAGGCGTGCTTCGTCGCGTCAACGAGATCCAGCTTCCGCGCCAGGTGCCGCCGCAGCTCGTCCAGCGCCCCGTCCACCTCCGGACCGCCGCCGTCCGCCGCCTCCACCCCGCGAAAGTAGCCGACCACCGCGACGAACAGGTCGCCCGCGGCCACGCCCGTCGCCTCGTAGAACGCGCTCGCCAGCCCCTCGTCCAGCCCCTTGGCGAACTGGCCGGCCAGCACGCCGTCGTCGCCGCGCTTTACCCACAGCGCGCCCATCGCCCCGCCACGCTTGGCCACGTCCTGCAGCTCGTCCAGCTCCTTGCGCGACAGCCGGGCCCCGCCGGGAATGCGCAGCCCGCGGATGCGCTGCGCCGTCCCCTGGACACCCTGGAAGATGCGGAAGTCCGCCCGCTGCAGCACCTCCGTCACGTCCACGATCTCCAGGTCGTAGCGCAGGTCCGGCTTGTCGGTGCCGTAGCGCGCCATCGACTCCGCGAAGGTGATCTGCGGGAACGGCGTCTCCAGCTCCACCCCCGCCACGTCGCGGAAGATGGCCGCCATCAGCCCTTCGGCCGTGCGGAACACGTCGTCCTCGTCCACGAACGCCATCTCGGCGTCGATCTGCGTGAACTCCGGCTGCCGGTCTGCCCGCAGGTCTTCGTCGCGCAGGCACTTGGCGATCTGGAAGTAGCGGTCGAAGCCGCTCACCATCAGCAGCTGCTTGTAGATCTGCGGAGACTGCGGCAGCGCGTAGAACTCACCCGGGTGCACGCGGCTGGGCACCAGGAAGTCGCGCGCACCCTCCGGCGTGGGCTTGGTAAGCAGCGGCGTCTCCACCTCCAGAAACCCCTGCTCCGACAGGAACGCCCGCGCCGACTGCGCCGCCCGGTGCCGGACCACGAAGTTGCGCAGCAGCGCCGGCCGCCGCAGGTCCAGGTAGCGGTAGCGCAGGCGCAGGTCCTCGCTCGGCAGCTCCTCGTCCGCCGCGTAGTCAACCTGGATGGGGAGCGGCTCCGCGCGGGTCAGCACCTCCAGCCCCGTGGCGCGCACCTCGATCTCGCCCGTCTCCAGCTTCTCGTTCAGCTGCCCGTGGATGCGGGGAAACACCGTCCCGTCCACCCGCACCACGTCCTCGGGCCCCAGGCGGCGCGCCTCGGCCAGCACCTCCGCCGGCGTCCACGACGGATCGAACGACACCTGCACGATCCCCTCTCGGTCGCGCAGGTCCAGGAACACGATGCCGCCCAGGTCGCGGCGGCGGTGCACCCAGCCGGCCACGGAAACGGGGTTGCCGGCGTCTGCCGCGCGGAGCGTTCCGGCGGCGCGGGTACGATAGGCGGTAGCGAGAAAGTCCGTCATGCGCTCAGAGACGGCGCCCCGGCCCCGGCCGCGCCCCTGCGGGCGGTACGGCGGGCACGCAGGCGCGTGTATACGAAAGTGGCGGCGATCACCCCCGCCGCGTCGGCAACCCAGTCCATCACGTCCGGCGAGCGGCCCGGCACGAACATCTGGTGGATCTCGTCCGAGGCACCGTACAGCACCGCCAGCGCGAGCCCCACCACCAGCGGAAGCGCCGACCGGTCCGCCGCGCGCACCAGCAGCCATCCCAGCACCGCGTACGCGCCAAAGTGCTCCACCTTGTCGATCCCCGGCACCTCCGGCCCCGGCACGTTCGACTGCGCGGACAGGGAGAAGATGAACGCGGCCCACGCCACGGCGAGAAGCCAGTCGATCAGGCGCCTCACGCCTCCTCCCCCTCGGCCAGCACCGCCATGAACTCCTCCGCCGACGACGACGCCACCAGCCGCTCGCGGAACCCGTCGCGGCGCATGAGCCGCGAGATGCGGCCCAGCGCCTTTACGTGCGCCCCGGCCTCCGAGTCGGGCCCCACCAGCAGGAACAGCAGCCGCACCGGCTGCCCGTCCAGCGACTCGAACTCCACCGGGCCGCCGGTCACGCCGGCCGCCATGGCGAGCGCGGGGATGCTCTCCGCCTTGCCGTGGGGGATGGCCACGCCGCTCCCCACGCCCGTGCTCAGCACCCGCTCGCGCGCCTGCACCGCCCCCAGCACCACGCCGGCGTCGTCCACGGCGCCGGAGTCGCGGAGAACGTCCACCAGCTCCTCCAGCAGCGCCTCCTTGGAAGCGCCCTGCAGGGGCACGCGCACACGCTCGGGGGTGAGCAGCTCGCTCAGCAGCACTTCGCCAACCTCGGGGCCGAAAAAAGGAGCAGGCCACGCCGTGGCGTGGCCGGGTGTGGACCTTGCAAACTAACGTCCACACCGCGGGCCCTGCAAGCACGGGGAACCCATGGCCGGACGCGGTGAATCAGGGGGATCGCCGCCTCCAGACAGGACACCGGGACCACCACGGATGATCGCCACGCCCCAGCAGGTACAGACCGACGCCCGCCCCGACCTCGTGGGCCTTCTTCCCGAAGAGGCCGACGCCGCCGTCCGCGCGCACTTTGCCGCGCGCGGGCAGCCGGCGTACCGCGCGGGCCAGGTGATCCGCTGGCTGTACGAGCGCGGCGCCTTTTCCTTCGCCGAGATGACGGACCTCCCGCAGGCGGAGCGCGCCGCCCTGGCCGAGGCCTTCGCCTTTACCGCGCCGGAGCCGGCCAAGGTCTCGCGCTCGGTGGACGGCACCGCCAAGCACCTGTGGCGCCTGGACGACGGCGAGCTCATCGAGTCGGTGCTCATCCCCACCCCCACGCGTCTTACGCTGTGCATCTCGTCGCAGGCGGGGTGCGCCATGGCGTGCACCTTTTGCGCCACCGGCTGGGCGGGTTACCGCCGCCAGCTGACCGCTGGCGAGATCGTCGCGCAGTTCCGCGGGGCGCGCCGCTGGGCCCAGGACAACGGCTACGACGACATCAGCAACATCGTGTTCATGGGGATGGGCGAGCCGCTGATGAACCCGAAAGCGCTCTTCCCCACCCTGTCCATCCTGAACCGCGGGTACCGGTTCGGCGCGCGGCGCATCACCATCTCCACCGTGGGTGTGGTGCCCGGCATCGTCCGGCTGGCGGAGATGCCGGAGCAGTACCGGCTGGCCGTCTCTCTCCATGCCCCCAACCACGAGCTGCGCCAGCGCCTGATCCCGCTGGAGAAGAAGTATCCGCTCCCCGAGCTGCTGGAGTCGCTGCGCCAGTTCGACGCGGCGGGGGGCAAGCGGATCACCTTCGAGTACGTGATGATCGACGGCGTCACCGACCAGCCGGAGCTGGCCGACGAGCTGGCGCGGGTGGTGAAGGAGTTCACCGCCTTCGTGAACCTGATCCCCTTCAATCCCATCCCGGGGACCGACTGGGCGCCCAGCAAGCGCGCGCGGCTGGACTGGTTCGTGGACCGCCTCGGCCGTCAGGGCGTCACGGCGCACGTTCGCGAGTCGCGCGGCCGCGACATCGCCGCCGCCTGCGGCCAGCTGCGCGCCGAGGTCACGGAGGGCCGCAAGCCCGTGCAGATGGGCTCCATCTAGCCTCGTCCGGCGGCGGAGGGCGTGCTCAGGCGCCGCCGTCCCCTTCGCCCACCAGCAGCGCCCGGCCGCGCAGCAGCCCGTTCTCCAGCTGGAGCAGCAGCATGGCGCGCTCCCGCTCTTCGCGCTCGGCCACGTGCACCACCTGCGCGGAGAGCCGCTCCACCACCAGCGTAAGGTCTCGGAGATCCTTGCGGATCTCCTTGATCTCCTCCCGGTCCTCCTGCACGTGCTCGGACAGGTGCACGATGGTGCGCACCAGCTCGTACAGCGACTTCCACATCCTCAGGCCGTGACCAGGCGCGCCAGCATCTGGCGCGTGTTCTCGCGCAGCCGCACGATCTCCAGCTGCTGATCGCCCAGCGTGTACATCACGTGCCACACCCGGCTGAGGAGGTGCTGCACCCCCGCGGAGTAGTCGGCGCCGCGCTCCGCGCTGACGCCCCAGGGCAGCGCGGCGGCCTCGCACGCCATGAACGAAGGCCTCGGCCTGTCGAGCGGTTCTTCGTAGCCGGACAGCTCTTCCGGGCCGGCCGCCGCACGCTGCCGCGCGAGCTCGCGGTCCCGCTCGGCCACCATCTCCTCGAACGTCATCCCTTCGCGTTGGGAACGCATCCTTGCCTCCTCCCGGCTGGGTCGTGCAGCTCGCGAGCTCCCTCACCTCCCCCGCGACGCGACCAAGTATTGCGACCCACCCGGCATGCCATCAAGCCCCCAATTTGGAGCGCTCCGTCAACGCCAACTGCGCTACGCTAAATCACTTGCACAATCGGCGGAATTGCTGGATTTCCGCAAATCCACCGCTCCCTTCGGGCCTGCCGCGTACTTCTTTCGCCGACGACCAGCGGGACCCATCGTCCCCATTTCCACCGGCCACCCGTTCGCGCGGCGGGTTCGCGGGATAGATTGTCTGCCAGGATGGCCGATCTACCGAACCGCACGCCGATGCCGAACGAATTTTCCTCCGCCTGGGTGAACCACACCGTCACGCCCGAAGAGGCGGGGCGCACCGTGCAGGAGATCCTGACCGGGCCCATGAGCGTGTCCCGGCGCATGATCCAGCGCCTGACGCGCGCCAAGGGGCTGCAGCACAACCGCCGCGCCGCGTGGCTCAAGGCGAAGGTGCGCGCCAACGACGTGGTCTCCGCGCGGCTGAACCCCGCGGAGTCCGCCGGGCTCGCCTCCGTGCCGATGGACCTGCGCATCGTCTACGAAGACGCCGAGGTGCTGGCGGTGGACAAGCCGCCGTTCCTGCTCGTCCACCCCACCTCGCCGGAGCAGGACCGTACGCTGGCGCACGGCGTGGCGCACCACCTGGCGCAGCAGGGCGTGCACGCCAAGGTGCACCCGGTGCACCGCATCGACCGCGACACGTCGGGGCTGGTGGTGTTCGCCAAGACGGGACACGCGCACCACAGGCTGGACCTGCAGCTTCGCGCGGGGGAGCTGAAGCGCGAGTACCTGGCGCTGGTGGACGGCGTGGTGGAGGAGGAGCGCGGCATCATCGACGCGCCGATCGGGCGGGATCCGCGCAACCCGGTGCTGCGGGTGGTGCGCAAGGACGGCGACGCGGCGGTCACGCGGTGGGAGGTGGCGGAGCGCTATCCCGGCGCCACGCTGGTGCGGCTGGAATTGGAGACGGGGCGGACGCACCAGATTCGCGTGCACCTGCAGCACGTGGGACACGCGGTGCTGGGGGACCGGCAGTATGGGCGGAAGGGGCTGCACCTGCTCAAGCGCCAGGCGCTGCACGCGTCGCACCTCGCCTTCGCGCACCCGACTTCGGGCGAGCCGATCCGGCTGGACGCCGAGCTCGCACCGGACATGCAGGCCGCGATCGACATCCTGAAATACCAAGCGGCCCCGCACTGACTCGTGCCGGGCCCGCATCAAACCATCGTCCGAACCGCGCCGGACGATTCCTACTGCTCCGCCTCGGGCTCCGGCTCCGCGGCGGGCTCCGCGGTCTCGACCCAGTCCTTGCCCAGCACGACGGTGACGTCGACGAAGACGTTGGAATCGGGGCGGGCGAAGACGCGGGGGATGGCCATCTCGTCGGCGACGGAGCGGGCGGCCTCCATGCGGCCCACGCGGTCCAGCACCAGCGACGTGTCGGGCGCGTAGCCATTCGCGTTGCCGACGAAGACGACGTCGAAGCCGCGGTCGCGCAGCATCGTCCGGCCCTTCGCCGCCAGGCCGGGGACGCCGGACGCGTTCAGCACCTCCACCCGCACGCGTTCCGCCGGCCACGGCGTCCCACCCTCCCCCGCGGCGACCGGCCCCGTCGTCTCCGTCACGCCGTGCGAACCGGCCGTGGCCGCGGCTCCGTCCCGCCCACGCATCAGCCCCGCCGCCAGCGAGCCGACCAGGACGGCAACGATGAGCAGCGTCACGAAGAGGCCGATCGTCTGCAGGCGCTTGCCGGTGGCGCTGGTGCCGGACCTGGCGCCGGCGCTACGCCCCTTTGACCTGCTCATACAGCGCGCGGGTCTCGGGGTGCAGGGTCGAGCCGCTTTCCGACACGTGCCGCACGCGTGCCTCGACTACCTCGCGCAGCACGTCATCGAACTCGTGCGGCATGCGGGCGCGCAGCGCGGCCGTCCACTCGGGCTCGTAGCGCCGCCCCGGCTCCAGGAAGTCCGCCAGGTACAGCGCGCGCCCCAGCCGCCCGAAGCGCGCGGAGCCCAGCGTGTGGTAGCGGATGGCTTCCAGCAGCTCCGGGTCCGCCTGGCCGGCCAGGCGCTCGGCCGCGGCGGGGCCGTGCAGCAGCTTGCCGGGAAGCTCGCGGAACGCCTCCGGCACCAGCGGCCGCAGCTCGTCGGGATGTGCCTCGCGCAGGACGTCGTGCAGCCAGCCGGCGGCCACCCAGCGCTCGCGCTCGTGCTCGGAAAGGCCCAGCGCCTGCGCCCATTCGCCCAGCAGCGCGGCCACGCGGCCGATGTGCGCGCGCCGCTTCTCCGAGGCAGCCGCCCACTCGGGAAGCTCGCCACGGGCGGCGGCGCGGACCACCGCGCTCAGGGACCGCTCACTCGTCAAAGCCGCGGCGGACATACGGTTCCAGGATGGCGCGGTTGCGGATGGAGGTGTGCGACAGGTAGTTGAAGCCCTTGAGCTCCACCCCGCTGCCGATCCAGCAGTTGTCGACGCGGCAGCAGGGGCCGATCACCGTCTCTTCGCCGATGGTCGTCTTCCCTTCCAGCACGGTCCACGGGTAGACGACGGTGTCGCGGCCGATCTGCACGTCCACGTCCACCATCACGGCTTCGGGCAGGAGAAAGGTCACGCCGCCTTCCATCAGCCGGCGCACCAGGCGGTCGCGGATGGCGGACGAAGCGCGGGCAAGCCCCTCGCGCGTGCGGACGGCGAACCCGTCCGCGTCGCGCATCACCGGCGCGCCGGGGAGCGCCTCGCGCAGCACGCGCAGGTCGCCGGAAGGACCGAGGCGCGCGAGCCGATCCGCCGAGAGCCACGCGGCCACCATCTCTCCGTCGCTCCCCTCCAGCAGCGCGTCACCGTCGTTCGCGAGCAGAGCTGCCAGCGCGGGCCCGGCCAGCGGCGCGGCGCCGTCCAGCACCAGCACCCGCCCTTCGGCGGAATCGGCCGCATCCGCCAGCGAGTCGACGAGGCGCACCTCGCCCGGGACGTCGGCGAAGAGCTCGGGGACCAGGTCGTGGCCGCCGGCGATCAGCACGCGCGCGGGCGAAAGCGTGGCAAGGGCGTGCACCGCGTGCCACGCCAGCGGCCGCCCGGCCAGCGGGTGCAGGTAGGTGGAAAGCCGCGAACCCAGGGGCTCGGACTCCGGCTCCCGCAGCGCGAGGACCACGCCGGTCCACGGAGCCATCGCCGCCGTCAGTTTCCGACAGCCCGCAGCGCGTCCCGCGAGATGCGGTTTTGCTCGTCGACAAAGATGAACTGCGGGCGGTACGTCTCCATCTCCGCCTCGTCGTACTGGGCGTAGCTGATGACGATCACCTTGTCGCCCGGGTGCACCATCCGCGCGGCGGCGCCGTTCAGGCAGATCTCCCCCTTGCCGTGCTCGCCGGGGATGACGTACGTCTCGAAGCGCGCGCCGTTGTTCACGTTGACCACGGCCACCTGCTCGTACTCCAGCAGGTCGGCGGCCTCCATCAGCACCGGGTCGATGGTGATGGAGCCGATATAGTTCAGATCCGCGCCGGTCACCGTGGCCCGGTGGATCTTGCTCTTGCACATGGTGCGAAGCATCGCAGTCTCCCGCTGATTTCGAAGGCTGCCGCGTGCGGTCAGGGCAGCACGGCGTTGTCGATCAGCCGCGTCCGCCCCACCTGTGCCGCCACCAGGAGCACCGCCCCCGGCGCGGCCTGCGCCACCGGCTCCAGCGTGAGCGGATCCACCACTTCGGCGTATCCCGGCTCCACGCCTTCCACCGACATGGCGCTCCACAACGAGGCCCGGAGCGCCTCCGCGTCCCGCTCGCCCGCGGCGAACAGGGCGCGGCTCCGTTCCAGGCCGCGCGAGAGCGCACGCGCGCGCTCCCGTTCCTCCGGCGAAAGATAAACGTTCCGCGAGCTCATCGCCAAGCCGTCGGCCTCGCGGACGATCGGCGCGACCTCCACGCGGACGCCCTGGTCCAGGTCCAGCGCCATGCGCCGGATGAGCGCCGCCTGCTGAAAGTCCTTCTGCCCGAACACGGCCACGTCGGGCTGAAAGATGCCGAACAGCTTGGCGACCACGGTCAGCACGCCGCGAAAGTGGCCGGGGCGGATGGCGCCCTCCATCCGTTCCGCCAGCGCGCCGGGAACCACGGACACCTGCGGCTCGCCGTGGGGATACATCTCCCCCACCTCCGGCGCGAAGACGAGGTCCACGCCGCGGCCGCGCGCCATCTCCAGGTCCCGCTCCAGGTCGCGCGGATAGCGGGCGAGGTCTTCCCTGGGCCCGAACTGCATGGGGTTGACGAAGATGGACATCGCCACGAAATCCGCCAGCTCGCGGGCGCGATCCACCAGCGACATGTGGCCTTCGTGCAGGTAGCCCATCGTCGGGACGAGCGCGACGGTGCCGCCGCCCGCGCGCACCTGGCGGACGGCGCGGCGCACCTCGCCGATGGTGTGCACCAGGCGCGTTCCCGCCGCCGTCGCGGGCGCCATCAGAAGGTGTGCTCCGGGCCGGGATACTCCCCGGCCTTCACCGTCCGCACGAACTCCTTCACGCCGTCCCCCGCCACCTGCCCCACGTCGGCGAACTTGCGCAGAAAGCGGGGCGCGAAGCCGGGGTTCAGCCCCAGCATGTCGTGCAGCACCAGCACCTGCCCGTCGCATCCCACCCCCGCGCCGATGCCGATCGTGGGAATCTCCAGCGCCTCCGTGACCGTCTGCGCCACGCCGCCGGGGACCAGCTCCAGGACCAGGGCGAACACCCCCGCCTCCTCCAGCCGCTTCGCGTCTTCCAGCAGCCGCGCCGCGCCGTCGTCGTCGCGGGCCTGCACGCGGGTGCCGGTCATGTTCACCGACTGCGGCGTGAAGCCCAGGTGGCCCATCACCGGGATGCCGGCGCGGACCATGGCGCGCACGGTCTCGCAGGTTTCCGGCGAGCCGCCTTCGAGCTTTACGGCGGACGCGCCGGTCTCCTGCATCACGCGCCCCGCGTTGCGCAGCGCGTCGTGAAGGCTGACCTGGTAGGTGAGGAAGGGGAGGTCGACGACGAGCAGGGCCCGGTCCACGCCGCGGCGCACCGCGCGGGCGTGGTGGATCATGTCGTCCAGCGTAACGGCGAGCGTGCTGTCCAGGCCAAGCACCACCTGGCCCAGCGAATCGCCCACCAGCACCACGTCCACGCCGGCGCCGTCCACCAGCCGGGCGAAGAGGTAGTCGTACGCCGTGATCGCGGCGATCTTGTCGCCGCGGCGCTTCATCTCGCGGAGGTCCGCCGCGGCCAACCGCCGCGCTCCGCCACCACGCTCTGATGACATGGCTCGGATATCCGCGAAAAGGGGCCGCCGCCACGCCGTTTTCCGGCTGATGACGGCGGGTTGACGGGCGCTGAAGCTAAGCAGATGTTGAGGGGGTGTCAAACCCGATCCGCTACGATCCCCTGCTGGTTCGCGCCGTCTCGGCCGAGCTGCGTGCCGCGCTCCAGGGCCGCTCCGTCCAGCCGCAACCCGTCTTCGACCGCGACATCTCCTGCGCGCTGGCGCTGGAGGGCGGGCTGACGCTGCGGTTCGACCTGCATCCGCGGCGTGGATGGATCACGCTGGGCAGTGCGAAAGTGCGAGGGGGCGAAAGTGCGAAAGTGGAGGATGCGGACCTTTCCGCCCGCGTCCTCCGCGTCAGCGCGCCCGTGGACGAGCGGCTGCTGCGCATCGACCTGCACGAGGGCGGGCGTTTTCGCGGCGGCAAGCGGTCGCTGGTGGTGGAGCTGCACACCAACCAGTGGAACGTGCTGCTGATCGACAGCGAGGACCGCCGCATCGTCTCCGCGCTCCGTTCCCGCGACGCCGGGGGACGCACCCTGAAGCCCGGCGCCATCTACCAGCCCCCCGCCCCCGCGCGCCGCATCCTCCCCGACCGCCCGCGCGACGTCCTGTGGGAGGCGTGGACCTCCGCCCTGGCGCCGCTGCCCCCGGCGGACCGCCCGCGCGAGCTGGTGCGCCGCTTCGCCTACGCCAGCCCGCTGAACGCCGCGGCGCTGCTGGGCCCGGCGGCTTCGGTGGATGGGGACGCGGCGCTGGAGGACGCCTTCGAGCGCTGGTGGGAGGTGGCGGATGGGGACGATGCCGGCGCCTTCATCCTGCAGACGAAAGCCGGTCCGCAGCCGTATCCCATCGCGCTGGCCGGCGTCGAATCCGTCCGCGCGGAATCCATCCTCGCGGCGATGGAGACGATCGCCTCCGCCGCGCCCGCCGAGACGGAGGAGGAGAAGGCCGGCCCCGACCTGCTCGCCCCCGCGCGACGGAAAGTGTCAGGCGCGGAGAAGCGGATCGAGCGGCTGCGGGAGGAGTTGGCGGGCGTGGGCGAGGCCGACCGGCTGCGCGCGCAGGCGGATCTGCTCCTTGCGCACCTGGACTGGGCCGAGCCGGGCGACGTCTCCGTCACTCTCCCCGACTTCGACGGCGGCGAGGTGGAGGTGGCGCTCGATCCGAAGCTGAAGCCGCACGAGAACGCCGAGCGCCTGTACGACGAAGCCCGCCGCCGCGCCCGCGCCGAGGCCCGCCTTCCCGAGCTGCTCGCCGCGGCGGAGAAGGAGCGGGAGCGCTGGAGCGGCGCCGTGGAGGCGCTGGAGCGCGGGGAGACGCCGGTGTGGGTGGAAGGCGCACTGCGCCGCGGCGAAGGGAAGGAGCGCAAGCCGGCCCCGCAGCCCGGGGAGCGGATGCCGTATCGCCTCTACCGCACCTCCGGCGGGCTGGAGGTGCGCGTCGGAAGATCGTCCAAGGACAACGACCGGCTTACGTTCGGGCACGCGGCGCACGCGGACGTGTGGCTGCACGCGCGATCCGTTCCCGGCAGCCACGTGGTGCTGCGCTGGACGGAGGAGGGTGCGCCCCCCGCCCGCGACCTGGAAGAGGCCGCGGTGCTGGCGGCGTTCTACAGCAAGGCGCGCACGTCCGGCACCGTGGCCGTGGACTGGACGCGACGCAAGTACGTCCGCAAGCCCCGCGGCGCCCCGCCCGGCCGCGTCTCCATCATGCACGCCAGAACCATCTTCGTCGCGCCCGACCCCGCCGTCGAAGAGCGCCTGCGCGTGGATTCCGGCTGACGAAAAGATAAGCCTCACGCAGAGTTAGCAGTGTTAGCAGAGTTTTCTCGTGCCGCCCTCCAGCTCGAGGTGTAGGTGCAGGCACTTCCGCTCGAAGATGGGAAGGTTTACGTTGTAGACACTAAAACCGCTCCTCTTCTGCCGTAAGGTTCTGGATCATGCAAGACGTGAATCGGATTACCGGGGAGATCATTGATACCGCTTATCGATTGCACAGCCGCCTCGGACCCGGGTTGATGGAGGGCGTTTACGAAGCTATCCTCGCCCACACCCTGGTAAAGCGCGGGCTGCACGTCGAACGGCAGAAGGCAATCCCGTTCGAGTGGGACGGTATCCGGATTGATGAGGCGTGCCGCCTTGACCTTCTCGTAGAAGGCTCGTGATCGCAGAGTTGAAATCGGTCGAGAAGCTCCACCCGGTTCATCACAAGCAGGTGCTCACCTACCTGCGGCTCATGGATCTTCCGATCGGTCTCTTGATCAACTTCGGCGAGGTGAGCTTGAAAGGCGGATTGCACCGCATCCTCAACAACCGGGCTTCGACAGCAGCCTCCGTCGCTACGTGAGAGCGCGCGTGACTTCGGAAACGGCACGAGAAAACTCTGCTAACTCTGATAACTCTGCGTGAGACCAATCTTTTCCACCCCTACGATAACGGCCGCGGATCCACTCGGGATCCGCGGCCGTGTTCATTGATCACCCGAAACGAGGCGTCAGGGCGTGCCCATGGGGTTGGGCGACTGCGTCTCGGGGACCTCGGCGGGGGGACGGTTCCGCAGGCGCGGCGTCTGGCCGAAGTTGTACGAGAACGTAAGGTACGCCGCCCGCGCGCCAAAGCGGCGCTCGTTGAGCTGGAAGTACAGCGGGTCGACCGTCTCCATGCTGAAGCCCATGCGGTTGAGCGGGTCCACCACGCGCAGGCTGAGCGAGCCCTTCTCGCCCATCACCTTCTGGCGCAGCGCCAGCGTGCTCATCACAAAGCTCCCCATGCGGCCCTGCTCCACGTCCATGGGCGCGCGGTACATCACGAAGCCCTGCAGGTCCAGCCGCGGCGTAAGCTGCACGTTGCCGCTCACCCGCGCGCTCCAGCCGATGCCGTCGCTGCTGAAGTTGTCGCCCACGTTGCCCGCGGCCGTCACCTGGCGGAACGCGCTGAAGCTGGCGAAGCCGCTCACCTTGCCCAGCCGCGCCGAAACGTTGGCATCGGCGCCGTAGGAGTCGCTGGTCTCCAGGTTGGCGAACGTCGTGATCGTCGTGTCCGCCCGGAACTCGCGGATGCGGCGGATGGCGCCCTCCGTCCGGCGGAAGAACGGGGTGAGCTGCAGCGAGCCCCACGGCATGGACCGCTGATACGCCAGCTCGAACGCGTGGGTGTACTCCGGCTCCAGTGCCGGGTTGCCCACGAAGCGGTTGCGCTGGTCCTCGTTGAAGCCGAACGGGTTCAGGATGCGCGTGTCGGGGCGCTGGATGCGGCGCGAGTAGCTGAGCCGCAGCTGCTGCTGGTCATCCAGGCTGAACGAGGCCAGGCCGCTGGGAAAGAAGCTCCAGTAGTCCTTGGGATAGGTCTCGTCCGTGTTCTCCAGGTAGAACTCGCGCTCCGTGCGCTCCACGCGCAGCCCCGCCTGCAGGTCTACCTTCCCCACGCCCTGGTTCATCACCGCGTACCCGGCGTGCACCGTCTCGTCGTACTCGAAGGCGTTGCTGCGCAGGGTGTTGTCCACCCAGGCAGAGGTGGCGTAGTCGAACTCCGTCACTTCGAGCGCGTTGTCCAGCGAGCGGCGCGTGCCCTTGTAGCCGGTCTCCAGCTTCGTCCGCTCGCCGAACGGCCGCGTGTAATCGGCCTGGAACGAAAGGGTGGTGTTCACCGCGTCCGTCAGCAGGTTCTGCAGCGACGGCGTGCCGTCCGCCGGGGCATCGCCCTCCATCGTCAGCGTCTGCTCGGTAAAGCGGTTCTCGATCTCGTTGTCGCCGCGGTTGAAGCGCAGCTCCGTCGACAGCTCGTGCCGCTGCGGCGTGATGGTGCGCTTCCACGACAGCGCGCCGTCCATCGTCAGGTCGTTGAAGCCGAGAACGTTCTGCCCCAGGTAGCGGCGCGTGGGGGTGCCGGCGCCATCCAGCTCCAGGTAGCGGTTCTGCGTATCGTTCTCGTGATCGCCCAGGCTGATCATCGCGGTGGACGAAAGGACGTCGCGCGAGGTGAGCTTGTAGTCGGCGCTGCCGTTGAAGATGTGCGACGTCATGTCGCCCAGCCCCAGGATGTCCTGATCCAGCACCGAGACCGGCGTCGTTCCCGCCGCCGTGTAGCGCTCCAAGTAGTTGAGCCCCGTACTCTCGCGCTCGTCGTGGCGAAAGCCGTAGCTGCCGAAGAGGGTCAGGTCGCCCGCCTGCCAGCCCAGGTTTCCGGAGCCGTTGTAGCGCCCGCCCGTCCCTCCGCCCACGATCACGCCCCCGCTGAGCCCCAGGTCGGCGTTCTGCTTGAGGACGATGTTGATGATGCCGGCCATCCCTTCGGGCTCGTAGCGCGCGGAGGGGTTGGGGATGACCTCCACCCGGTCCACCATGTTGGCGGGGAGCTGGCGGAGGAAGTTGCCCAGCTGGTCACCGGTCATGGGCGACGGGCGGCCGTTGATCTGAACGGCCACGTTCTGATTGCCGCGCAGGCTCACCTTGCCGTCCTGGTCCACCTCCACGGCGGGGACGTTCTGCAGCACGTCGGTGGCGTTGCCCCCCGCCGTCGCCGGCATGTCACGCGTGCTGTAGGTGTTGCGGTCCGGCGCGAACCCGGCCGGCGCCGCCTCGGCGGTCACGGTAAGGCCTTCCAGCAGCACGGCGCCCGCGGCCAGCCGCACGGCACCCACGTCCGCCTCGCGCGCCTGCGGCGTGATGGCGACGATGCCCGTCGTCGCCGTGCTGTAGCCCAGCGCGCTGACCTTGAGGTAGTAGCGGCCCGGACGCAGCCCGTCGATGCGGAAGGTGCCGTCCGGGCGCGCGACGACGCCGGTGACCAGCGTGCTGTCGGCGGCGCTCCACACGGCCACCTGCCCGCCGGGCACCGGTTCGCCCCCGGGGTTCAGCACGGTGCCGCGCACGGTGCCGCCCTGCT
>DASTVC010000897.1:0-3034 GCA_035759295.1 Longimicrobium sp.
GGCGACGATGTAGCCCCGCACCGCGAGGGTGTGCGCATCGACGACCGGCGCGCCGGAGGATCCCGGCGCGACGACGGTGTCGATGGACGCCAGGTCGCTCACCATCCCCACCGGCATGATGTTCAGCTGCAGGTCGAGCCCGCCGATGGAGCCACTGGAAACGCCTACCCGGGCGCCCGCGGCCACGGCCACCCGCACCCCCAGGCCGAGCTGCGGGCGCGCGGCGTTCAGGTGCAGCCCGGGCGCGCGCAGCTCGTCCGGCACGCGCAGGCAGACCGGACCCATGGTGTGGGAGGTATCCCGGCCCAGGACCACCGTCTCCAGCCGCCGCCCGTCGCCGGTCACCACGACGGCCCTGCCGTGCGGGAACCGCTGCCCATCGAAATCCTCCGACACGATGACGTGCGGGTCGGCGAGGACGAAGCCGGTGCAGACGGCGGGCGCCGGGCTGGCCCCGGCCGGGGCCAGCCCCACCACCGACGCCATCAGGTCGTCCAGCGTCCGCTCCTTCGCCGCCCCACGCGGCCGCGACGACGGTTTCGCGGCGGGTGCGAGCGGGGCGCCGGAGGACCGCTCGAAGTCGCGCCACCACCGATCGGGCTCCTGGTCCTCATCCGCCCCCGTTTCCACCATCGCCGCGAGCGCCCACTCCGGCTCGCCGCGCATCTGGCGCCTGCCCGTGGCCACCGGCACGTCCAGCGCCGTCGCCAGCGCGGGGAACAGGTGCTCGAATCTGCAGACGGGGTCCACCACGCCGCGCACCCGCGGGTTGGTGCGCAGCGGGGCGGGGACCTCGGCAAAGTGAAGGTACCAGAGCGTGCTGTCCCGCCCCCCGGCCTTCGTCACCAGCTCGCGGACGGGCTCGTCGCTCATGCTGTAGCCGACGATGATGATGTCGCGCCCCGCCAGCGCCTTGTTGAGCCGGGGGCGGATGTCCTTGATGAACGCCGCCATCTCGTCCGGCGTCCAGGCCATGTAGCGATGGAACAGGTCGCCGTGCACCTTGATGATCTTTACGCGCGGGCTGGGCTCCCGGAGGATGACGTCCAGCCGCTCGGGGCGCACGATGCCGTTCACCAGCAGGATGTAGTCCTTGCGCCACATCCGGGCGTTGGCCAGCGCGTCCTCCAGCAGCGGATCGAAGTTGGTGCTGAGCACCAGGTCGAAGTAGTTCTCGGCCAGCAGCGCGGCCAGGGCGCGGTAGCCGGGCGTAACCTGCGCGGGCGCCTGCGTCTGCAGAAAGCCGGAAAGGTGGATGTACCGCTCGTCGGCCGAGCGGCCCCGGATGTACGCCACGAACTCGTCGAAGTCGCTGACCCCGGTGAACTCGAAAAGCTGCCGCATGGTGCCGATGCCGGCCTCGAACGAGGCGCCGGCGCCCACCAGCAGCACCGGCGGACGGTACCCGAGCGTGCGGCGCCGCTTGAGGTAGTCCACGAGCTCGGCGAACGTCCGTGATTCCAACGAGACCTCCGGGGGCGGCGGCGGGGTGAACGAGAGATGGAGACCGGCGGGGACGGCGGCGGGCCGCGTGTGGTCAGGCAGAGCCCAATAAAACGGATTTTGCCGCGCAGGCAACACTCTCGTCCGGCTCCGGGCGCGTGCGGCTCCCGGACAACGGCCATCCGGCGTCCCACATGGGACATTCGCCACACACCCCCCGCGCAGCCACGGGAGGTGTCAAGCCCATCATCCAAGCCTCTGCGATGTAAACGCTTGTGCCCGCCCGCCGGCATGGATCCCCAGCGGGCACACGGCGTGCTTTCCGGCTCCGCGTACCGACGCACTCCGCATCTCCTTCATCCTCCTGCCCGCCCACGCATTGACGCAAACACGCAGGTGATCGGCAGCACCCACACGTCACGGGGTCCAGACCCCATCCATTCGATCCCATCCATCCGACAGATCCCGATGAAACGCTTCGTTCGCACCCTCGCCCTTGCCGGCGCAATAGCCGGCACGCTCAGCACCGCCGCCGCGGCCCAGGCCATGGAACCCGGCTTCGATGCCGCTCCGGCTCGCTCCAACACGGCGGGCTTCTCCCTGGGGGTATTCCTTACCGGCTCCGCCGTTCGGGCGGAAGAAAGTGACGAGATCGATTCCGGCCCCGGCGGTACCGTACACCTGGGGTACGGCATCAACCAGAACGTCTCCTTCTTCGTGCGCGTCACGGCGGCGGAGATGCAGCCGGCGGAGAGCGGCGGCGAGTCGTACGCCATGGCGCACGCGGACCTGGGCGCGCGCTACTCGTTCGCCAGCCCGGCCGCGGCGCTGCGTCCTTACGTGCAGGCCGCCATCACCGGACGTGCGCTGAGCTTCGACCTGGGCAGCGAGGGCAACCTGGAGGCGCGCGGCTCGGGCTTTACCGGCGCCGCGGGGCTGGAGTACTTCATCACGCCGCGCATGGGGCTCGAGGCCAGCCTGTCATACTCCATCGGCAAGTTCAGCGAGGGACGGCTGGGGGGCGGCGAGTGGATCGACTTCGAGGACGATGCGTTCGACGCCGTGTCCTCGCGCTTTGACCTCGGCTTTTCCTGGCACCCGTAGGCCCGCCGCGAGCGGGGCGGATTGCCCCGCCATGAAGAAGGGCGCCGCGACGTGCGGCGCCCTTCTTCGTTATTGCGATCCGTCCGGCGCGTGGAGGCTACAGACCCAGCTGCTGCCTGACGCGGGCCTTGATCTCGTCAACGTGGTGACCCTCGCGCAGGACGGACCAGTACCGGGCGGCGCCGCGCGACTGCTTCTTGGCCCCGCGGGCGACCACGCCGTCCTTCTTGACCAGCTTCGCCATGATCTTCACCGCGCACCGCAGGTTCACCAGCGGGTCTTCGAGGCTCTTCCTGGCCCGGTCCAGCGGCTCCAGCTTGTAACCGGCCTGGTCTTCGTAGCTCAGCTGAAGCAGGCCCACGGAATCGACGCCCAGCGGCGGCGGCTCGTGGAAGATGACGTCGGGCTTCCAGCCGGATTCGAACTTCGCCATCGCGACGATCAGCTCGCCCCAGAACCTGAGCTGCTGGTCGGCGGCGAGCTGGCT
>DASTVC010000898.1:0-3124 GCA_035759295.1 Longimicrobium sp.
CACCACCAGCTCCAGGCCGCGCTCCAGGCAGACCCCCACCCGCACGTCCGGACCCACGCCCCGCTCCCGGAGGTGGTGCGCCAGGCGGTTGGCCCGCGCGTTCAGCTCCGCGTAGGTGAGCGAGCGATCCTCGAAGACCACGGCCACCGCGCCGGGAGTGCGCTCCGCCTGCGCCTGGAACAGCTCGTGGACGCACGCGCCGAGCGGGTACTCCGCATCCGTCCGGTTCCACTCCTGCACCACCTGCCGGCGCTCCGCCTCCGGCAGCACGTCGAGGCTCCCGATCGCCCGCCCGGGGGCAACCTCCAGCGCCTCGACCAGCCGCTCCAGCGCCGTCTGCATCATCCGGCACACCCGCTCCGCCTCCGCCGGGGCCGCCACCTGCGCGTTCAGCGAGAACGCCTCCCCCCAGTCGTCCACCGAGAGCGTCAGGGGGTAGTTCGTCCGCTCCTCCGCGCGAATGCCCCGCACACCCTCCCTGGGCTGCGCCGCCGTCTGCGCCTGCCCCGTCTGCTGCGCCTGCCCCGCCTGCGGACGCCCCCTGGCGCCGCCGTGGCGATAGTTCAGCAGCGAGTTGAAGAGCGGCGCGGGTGCCTCCACGCCGCTGCAGCGCTGCGCCAGCGCCAGGGAGGCGTGCTCGTGCCGGAGAAGGTCCGCCAGCAGCGCGTGGGTACGCCGCACCGCCGCCTCCACCCCCTCTTCTCCCACGCCGATCCGCACCGGCAGCGTGTTGATGAACGGACCCATCACCCGGTCCGCCCCCTCCGCGCCCTGCATGCGGCCGAAGAGCAGGGTTCCGAAGACCACGTCCTGGCGGCCGCTCAGCCGCGCCAGCACCTGCGCCCACGCCAGGTGAACCAGGCTCGCGGCGCTCACCCCCGCCGCCCGCGCCCGGTGGCGCAGCCGCGCGGCGAGGTCGCCCGCGATCCAGAGCCACGCCTCCCCGATCCCGTGCCCTTCTCCCTGCACGTCCATCAGCCCGTACGGCGCCGTCGGCTCCTCCACGTCGCCCAGCATCCCGCGGAAGAAGCGTTCGTGCTCTTCCCGGCTCACCCCCAGGCGCGCCTGCGCCACGTAGTTGCGGAAGGGCAGCGGCGCCGGCAGCTCCGAGCCCAGGCCCCGCAGGTGCGCCGCGATCTCCTCCCGCTGCACCTCCAGCGATTCGTGGTCGCTGGTCAGGTGGTGCATGAGCATCAGCAGCAGCCACCGGCCACGCGCGCGGTCCTCGGCGATGTACGCCCGCCGCAGCGGCGCCCGCGTCAGCTCCATCCGGTAGTGACGGGGGTCATAGCGCCGCCACAGCTGCTGCTCGGCCGCATCCTCCCCCTCCGCGTCCAGTTCCACCTCCTCCACCGGCAGCGGCGCGTGCCGCCAGACCACCTGCACGGGCTCGCGCAGCCCTTCCCAGGCCATGGCCGTGCGCAGGATGTCGTGCCGGTCGATCACCGCCTGCAATGCGGCCAGGTGCTGCTCCAGCCGCGCGCGGGTGTCGAACTCGGTCACGCTCGGCGTCAGGTACGGGTCTCCCTCCTGCGACAGCAGATGGTGGAAGAGGAATCCCTCCTGCAGCGGGGCCAGCGGGTAGATGTCCTGCACGTTCGCCGCTCCGCCCGGCACCTCCGCCACGATCCGGTCGATCTCCTCCTGCGTGAGATCGACCAGCGGAAGCATCTCCGGCGTGATGGACCCGGCCCCCTCCGGGATCAGGTTGGCGGGGATCTCGATCTCCGAAGACGCTCCGCCCACGGCCGGTGCCAGCTCGGCCAGCACCGGCGTGGTGAACAGCGCCCGCACGTCCGTGTACAGCCCCGCGCGCCGCATCCGCTCGATCAGCCGGATGGCCAGGAGCGAGTGTCCGCCCAGCTCGAAGAAGTGGTCCCACCGGCCGACGCGCTCCACGCCCAGCACCTCGGCCCAGATCTCCGCCAGCGCCGCCTCGACCTCCCCCAGCGGTGCCTCGTAGCCGCGGCGGGCATACGCATCCCCCTCCGGCGCTGGCAGCGCCTTGCGGTCCAGTTTGCCGTTCGCGGTCAGCGGGAACGCGTCCAGCGACACGAACGCGGACGGGACCATGTACTCCGGCAGGCTCTGCCGCAGGCGGTCGCGCAGCGCCTCCGCGTCCGCTTCACCCACCACGTACGCCACCAGCCGCCGGTCGCCGGACACGTCCTCGCGCACGACGACGGTGCAGTCCGCGACGCCGGGCACCTGGCGCAGCACGGCCTCGATCTCCCCCGGCTCGATGCGGAAGCCGCGCACCTTCACCTGCTCGTCCACCCGTCCGAGGTACTCCAGCTCGCCCCGAGCCGACCACCGCACACGGTCGCCCGTGCGGTACAGCCGCTCTCCTGCCGCGCCGAAGGGATCGGGAACGAAGCGCTCCGCCGTCAGCCCCGGCCGTCCCAGGTAGCCGCGCGCCACCCCCATGCCCCCCACGTACAGCTCGCCATCAACGCCGACCGGCGCCGGCCGGCCGGCCGCGTCCAGCACGTATACCCGCACGTTCTCCAGCGGGCGGCCGATGGCGGGGACACGCCCGTCCGCCTGGCAGGGGGCGGCGGTCGCGCAGACCGTGACCTCCGTCGGTCCGTACGCGTTCACGAAGGCTCGGCCGGCGGTCCACCGCTCCACCGTCGCGGCATCCACCGCCTCGCCCGCGCTGATGATCGTCCGCAGCTCCGGCAGGTCGTCCGGCGGGAGCACGGCCAGCACTGAGGGCGGCAGCGTGGCCACGGTCACGCGCCCACCACGCAGCGTCTCCAGCAGCCCCTCACCCGGCAGCAGCTCCTCGCGCGACGCCATCACCAGTGTGGCCCCGGCCAGCAGCGTGTCGAACACCTCCGCCACCGCGGCGTCGAAGGAGAACGAGGCGAACTGCAGGACGCGGCTGGTGGCGTCGATGCCGAAGCGACGGATTTGCGCGTACGCCAGGTTGGGGACGCCGCGGTGCGGGACCATCACCCCCTTGGGGCGGCCGGTAGAGCCGGAGGTGTAGATGACGTACGCCACGTTCTCGGGCCGTACGCCGGCGGCGGGCGCCTGCGCGCTCTCGGCCTCGATGCGCTCGCGGTCGGCGTCGAGGCAGACGACGTCGGCGGCCTGGGGCGTGAGCCCCTCCGGCAGG
>DASTVC010000899.1:0-8177 GCA_035759295.1 Longimicrobium sp.
GGGCTTATGGCATTTCTAGCCCCGGGTTTCAACCCGGGGTGGTGGGACGCGGCTCATCCTTTCCGCTTCGCCGCGGGGCTGCCCTCCACCTCCGCCACCATCAGCAGCGACGCGGGCTGGCCCATCTCGGGGTGGATCGGCTCGCGGAGGGTGGCGACGCGGAAGCCGGCGGTGTGGAGCGCATCGATCCACGACGCCAGCGTGCGGAAGTACCACGGCATCGGCTCCACGAAGTCGCCGCCGAACGCGTCGAAGGTCTCGGTGCGCCAGCCATCCGCGTATCCCTCGTCGCCGGCGGCGGTCCAGGGATGGACGGTCTGGATCACCAGCGCGCCGCCGGGGGCCAGGTTCGCCCACAGCGCCCGGAGCAGCGGCACCAGATCCGCGCCCAGGAGGGAGAAGTTGCAGGCGATGGCGTCGTACGGACCCCCGGCGCGGGTGGGATCGTCCACCAGCTCGTCGTAGGAGCAGCAGCGGTAACGCCCGCCGCCCGTCTCTTCCGCCGCCATCACCAGCTCCAGCGACACGTCCAGCCCGATCGTCGAAATCCCCCGCTCCGCCAGCGCCCGCATCAGCCACCCCTCGCCGCACCCCAGGTCCAGCACGCGCACCGGCTCGCGCTCCGCCACCGCGTCCACGATGGCGGCGTCGGTGGCCAGGCGGCGGCTGGGGATGCGGCCTTCGCGCACGGCGCGCGTCCACGCCTCGGCGTTGGCCATCCAGCTCCAGATCAGCGCCGCCTCGCGATCTTCGTCCGTCACCGCTGCGGGATGTAGAAGCCGAAGGTGAACGCGGGCACGATCGGCCGCTCAGCCGGGTTGATCACCATCCGCGCGCGCGCCAGGGCGAAGATCACCCCCACGCCGGCGTTCTGCACCCACTGCGGCTCGTCGTCGCCCGTCCACGCGGCGCCGGCCAGGTGCACCGCCTCGACGGAGGGCGAGCCGACGATGGGGAGGATGATGTTGTTGATGGGGATGATGTAGCTGGATTCGATGAACACCAGGTGGTCGCCGCGAAAGCGCGTGATCGGCTCCGTGGGAAGCGACCCGCCGCCGCCCAGGATCCCCCGCCGCTGCGGCGGCGCGTCGCCGCCGATGGGCGCCATGGCGCGAAAGCGCACCAGCATGGAGTGCGTGCGCAGCGCCTTGGCCGTGTAGCTGGCCTGGACGAGCGTCTGCGTGAACTCCGCGTCGTCGGGGGCGGAGAACGCGTGCTCAAGATTCAGGTCGCCCACGAACGACGAGGTGCGGCCGCGCCAGTGGTACACCGTTCCCGCCAGCAGCGACACGAAGGTGCCTTCGATCGCCGGCGGGTTGAAGCGCTCCAGCCCCTCGCGGTCCAGCAGCGCCCACGGCCCCCTGGCCTCCAGCGCGCGGTCGTTTGAGAGCTGCACGCCCAGGCGCGGCCCGAGCCACGTCTCCCCCGCGATCAGCGGCTTGCCGACGGGGCGCTCCACCATCACCCGCAGCACGTCGGAATCCCAGTAGTCGCGGTAGTCGCGGCCCAGCGCCAGCGCCCGCACCGAGTTCGCCACGTCGCCGCGCATCCACCCGTCCATGGTCCGCGTGGCCCGCGAGGCCTCGCCGGTCAGCTGCAGGTTCTCCACCCCAAGCGGAACCCGCCACCGCACGCCCGCGCCGAGCTTGTTCTCCTGCTCGAACCGGTACGCGCCCCAGATGTTGATCACCGGCCCGCCCTCTTCCCGCGTGGGGTGCAGGTTGGCGGAAGCGGAAAGGGTTAGGCCGTTCACGCGGTCGTAGGTGGGGAACGGGCCCACGGCGGGGGCAAAGAACGGCGGGCGCGGGGGGTGGATGATCTCCGCCGACGCCACGTACTCGCCCTCGCGCCCCGTGGGCCGCGTCTCGATCTGCAGCTCGGCGCCGGGCCGGGTGTAGTGGATGGAGTCGCGGTCCACCACCGCCAGCCCCGCCGGATAGACGCCGCCGCCGATGACGGCAACCGATCCGCCCACGCGCCCGCCGGGGCGGATCCAGAAGTCCCCGCCGATCACCACGGCCGAGCCTTCAACGCTCCCCTCCAGCCGCACCTCCGCGTCGTAGACGACAAGGTCGCCCGGGGCGCGGAAGTCCGGCCCCAGCGTGGTGTCGCGGTCGATGTAGACGTACGTGTTGCGCGCCAGCACCTCGCGCGCGATGCGGGCGGCGGTGCTGTGGTCGTCGCCGCTGATCTGCGGCACCTGCGCCCGCGCGGCCGGCGCGGACGTCAGTGCGAGAACGAGGGCCAGGACGGCGGACCGGAGCGCCCTCATCCGAGGCTCAGAAAGTTGCGCAACAAGTCGTGCCCGTGCTCGCTGGCGATGGATTCGGGGTGAAACTGCACGCCCCATACGGGATGCTCGCGGTGGCGCACCGCCTGGATCTCGTCGCGCCACCCTTCCTCCTCCGTCCACGCGATCGCCTCCAGCTCGTCCGGCAGCGTGGACGGCTCGATGACCAGCGAGTGGTAGCGCGCCACGGTCAGCGGGCTGGGCACGTCGCGAAAGATGCCCTCGCCAGTGTGGCGGATGGGCGACGTCTTGCCGTGCATGGGCCGCTTTGCCCTGACGACATCGCCGCCGTACGCCGCGCCGATGGACTGGTGGCCCAGGCACACGCCCAGAATGGGCGTCGTGGGCCCCAGCTGGCGGATGACGTCAACGGAGACGCCGGCCTCGTTGGGCGTGCACGGCCCGGGTGAGATGACGATGCGCTCCGGCGCCATCTCGCGGATCTGGTCCACGGACAGCTCGTCGTTCCGTCTCACCTCCATCTCCGCCCCCAGCTCCCCCAGATACTGGACGAGATTGAAGGTGAAGCTGTCGTAGTTATCTATAATCAGGATCATTGGATAAATCCGTGTGGCTAAAGCAGGTTCTCATCGGATTCACTCGGCGGCACTTCCGGTACGAGCGGTTCGATAGCAGCAAGGAAGGCGGGTATGTGGATGGTGATGGTCTCCCAGATCACGTCCCAGTCGACCTTTCCGTACTCATGTACGAGAAGGTGCCGCATCCCCTTCATCTTGTCCCAGGGAACCTTCGGCTGCGCGGTTCGGAACTCCGCGGACAGAACTCGTGCCGCCTCGCCGATCAATTCCAGCGCCTTGGCCACGGAGTACTGGGGATCCTCATCGTGAAGGAGCTGGTCGCGTGTGATCGTGGCCGACTTGCGGACCAGATAGCGAGCATGCTTCACCATGCTCCACAGCCGTCCCGCATCCCGCTCGTCAGGAAGCACGGAACACAACCTGGCGATTGTGGCGGATGTGGTGCCGCACGAACGGGTTGGTCACCGCGCTCTTCTGCACCAGGTCTACGGGCCTGCCGAACATCCGCTTCAACTCCTCCTGCATGTCGAAGAACTCGAAAAGCGTGTGCCGCGACGACGGGTCGAACTCCACCATCACGTCGACGTCGCTGTTCTCGCGGAAGTCGTCGCGCAGCACGGAGCCAAAGAGCGTGAACTCGCAAATCTGCCACTTCCGGCAGAACGCCGCGATTTGCTCTTGGCGTACCGGGATACGCTCGGCGACTCCGAGTTCGTCCACGGCCACAGCCTCATTCATCGTCTCAGGTGGCATGGAGCGTGGCAGTCCAAGTTTGTGTTCCCGCAGACCATTGCTCATACGGAAAATCACACGCCGCCCCCGCGCCGCGCAATGCCGATGCGCAGACGCGGGGCGGCGCGTGGAGTCCAGCTACCGCACGCGGAAGGGGACAGTGAACTCGGAGGTGTCCCAGGACAGGCGCAGCAGGCCCGCGTCGCCGCAGACGGGCTCGGCGCGGATGGTGAAGACTTCCACCGGCACGGCGACCGTCGTGCGGCGCATGCGGACGCGGCCGAGGTCCTGCGCGCTGTCGTAGGCGGTGCCGTTCTGGCCCGTCTGGCGGTTGACGATCAGCCAGCCGCCGTCCGCCTCGGGCACGGAGAAGAGCGTGTACTCGCCCGCGGGGACGTCGATCGTCCCCGTCGCGGGATCGCCGAGGACGAGCAGGCGGTTGGTGGAGAAGTGCGTGGCGCGGTTGGCGCCGGTGCGCCACAGCTGGCCCCAGCGCACCACGCCGGGAAAGATGTCGCGGCCGCGGCGCTGCGGTTGCCCGTAGTCCACCAGGATGTGCGCACCGGCGACGGTCGTCTCCTCGCGGCCGCGGCCGGAAAGCTCGCCCATCCCGCGCCCTTCGCGGTCCGCCTGCGCCCAGCGCGCGGCGGGCTCGTCGATCTCTATCCACGGCGCGCGGGTGACGATCACCTTGCGCGTGGTGCCCCCCGCATCCAGCGAAAGCAGCCTGCCCTGCGCATCCACCCGCGCGACGGAGGGGCCGCGGAGGGGGTGTGTGAGCGTCCATCCGCCGCCCGCCGCGGGCGCGACGGTGTAGACCAGCGGCCGGCCACCGGCGAGGAGCGGCGCCGCACCCCCCTGCCCTCCCCGGGCGCGCATCAGCACCAGCTCGAAGGGCCAGTGCACCAGGTCCACCCAGGGCAGCGCCTCCGCCGGGGCCTCCACGCGCGTGGTGGCGACGGAATCGCCCTGCGACAGCGTGCGCGTCCATCCGCCCTCCGCCGCCTCGTACACGTCCGTGCGCAGGGGCGCGGCGGTGTTCGCGGGATCGAAGGTGTGCTCCTCGAAGCGCCGCATGCGGCCGTCCGATGCCAGATCCAGCGTGTAGCGGCGCAGCGTCGTCCGCGGCGAGCGGACGACGGCCTCCGCCGTCACGCGCTCGGGCGTGCGCACCCAGCGCTCCAGCGCCAGCGTGTCGCGCCCCAGCACGGTCACCAGCGCGGCGCTGTCCGCCTGCGCGGCCACGGGCGCCCCGGCCAGGAGCGCGGCGAGCAGCGCCGGACGCAGACAGGTGGTCGCGATCGATGGCATCGTTCGGCTCCCCTCGTGCTTCGCGGTTCCCGGTGGATGTCGCAGGCAACCTACGCGCACCCGGCCGCGGCACAAGCGGCTACCTCAGGTCGCCCTTCAGGATCGGGCGGCGGCCTTCGGGAGGAAAGCGGTCGTGCAGCGCGGCGGCCGTAAGCATGAAACCGATAAAGCCCACATACAGGGCGATCACAGGGTTGCCGCTGATCGCCATCACCAGGGCGCCGCTGGCAAAGGTGCCCAGCGTGGTGCCGCCCACCGCCAGCCACAGGGGCACGTGCCGCATCAGCACCCACGCCGCCAGCGGCCCCAGCAGCGCCCCGAACCCTCCGCCAAAGAACACGCCGAAGACCACGCACCATCCCATGGCGGCCCATGAACCGGCGAGTCCGTCGATTCGAAGCTGCCAGACCATCAGCACCAGCGTCCCGGCGATCGCCCCGAAGACGCCGCCCGCCAGCACCAGCCCCGCCGTAACTGCGGCAATCCGCATCTTCGACATCCTGCCTCCTGGCTTTCGATGAGGTGAAGGTTGTTCCCATGGTCCGTCGCCCCGACCCCGCTCTCGCGGAAGGGCGCGGCATCCAGGGCCCGGGATCTCTTTGCTCAGCTGCGCAGCAGCCGGCGCTCGCCGCGCGGGAAGCGCAGGCGCAGGCCGATGGCCGTGATGCCGAACCCCGCCATCCCGTAGAGCATGGCTACCGCCGGGTCCGCGGTCGCCATGAGCGCGATGCCACCGCCCGCGAGCGTGCCGAGCGTGGTACCGCCCACGGCCAGGCCGAGCGGCACGTGCCGCATCAGCAGCCAGGCGGCGAGGGGGCCCATCACGGCGCCCAGGCTGCCCCCGAAGACGAGGGACACCCCCAGCACATCGCCGATGTCGCCAAGCGTGAACCAGAACACGTCACCGTCGGCCAGCGGCCACGCCAGCAGCACGGCCATCCCCGCGATCGTGCCCAAGACCGCGCCCGCCAGCATCAGCCCCGCCGTTACCGCAAGAATCCGCTTCATCCGCCAGCCCCTCGTTTGCCAAGTGCTTTACGAAACAAAGTAAGATGAATGTGCGTCGCCTCGCTGCTGTCGTCAAGACAGTTATGAGGAGACGTCGTTCAGCGCGCGACCCAGGCGGTCGAGCCCTTCCGCGAACGTCGGGGGATCGATGCCGAGACCGATACGAAAGTGATCCGGCGCGCCGAAAAAGTGGCCCGGGACCACGGCGGTGTCGTAGCGGTCGATGAGAAGCGTGCAGAGCGCGTCCGCATCTCCGCTTTGAAGGCGGGGGAAGCTGACGGTGCCGTGGATGTGCGGCATCGCCGCCAGCTCCGGGCGCGCGGCGTAGAAGGCGTTCAGCGCGGCGGCGTTGGCATCCAGCAGCGTCCGCGAGCGGGTGGCGATGGTGTCGATGTTCTCGAACGCGGCCAGGCTCATCCGCTCCGCCGCGTGCACGCCGATGTTGTTGAAGAGCTCCGTCATCCGCCACATCCGCTCCGCCAGCACCGGCTCCGCCAGCACCCATCCGCAGCGCAAGCCGTTTAGCCCGTAGACCTTGGTGAGACTGTTCGTCGCGACGAACGTCCCGCCCATGTGGAAGGCGGTGCGCGGCGCGGGCTCCCAGAGCGCGTCGAGGTACACCTCGTCCACGATCACCCGCGCGCCGGCCCGGGCGGTGATCTCGCCCACCTGCCGCAGCGCGTCGTCGTCCGCCAGGGCGCTGCTGGGGTTGTGCGGGTTGGTGATGACGACGGCGCGCGTGCGGGGCGTCATCCCCCGCTCTACCTCCGCCGGATCCAGCCGGAAGCCGCCATCCGCGCGACGGGCGAAGTGGCGCACCTCCGCGCCCAGGAAGCGCGCGGCGGCGATCAGCGGCTCGTAGGTGGGATGCTCGATCAGCACCTCGTCGCCGGGCTGGACGAGCGCGGCGAGGGCCAGGTAGTTGGCCATCGACGTGCCCATCGCCGCGACGACGCACGATTCGTCCACGCGGTAGCGCACCGCAATCGCCTGCTGCAGCGGAGGATAGCCGTACGCGCCGGTGCCGCTGATCTCCAGGTCATCCAGCCTCACCGGCAGATCGCACAGGGGCAGGTAGGGGACGCCACTGGAGGTGAGGTCGAAGCGCGCGGGCGGCTTCGTCTTGGCCCAGCGCAGGTATTCGGAGCCGAACGGGCGGTCCGTCATGCGGCGCGCCGGCGCCAGAGCAGGAAGACGGGGACACCGGTGAGCATGATCCCCAGTCCGATGGCGCTGTCGGTCGGCGCCGCCAGCACGGTGCTGATGACGATGAGCGCCGCCGCGGCGATGAAGAGCGCCGTCGTGAGCGGATGGCCGGGGACGCGCGCGGTGCCGTCGTCCGCATCCCTCCCCCGCCGCCGGAAGAGGAAGATGGCGCCCGCGGTGAGCCCGAAGAACACCCAGTCCACCGCGACCACGTAGCTCAGGATCTGCTCGTAGCTGCCGGTAAGGGCGATCAGCAGCGACAGCGCGCCCTGCAGCACCACCGCGACGACGGGCGCCTGCGTCCGGGGCGACACCCACGCGACGCTGCGGAAGAACAGCCCGTCCGCCGCCATGGCGAAGTAGACGCGCGGCGCCGTCAGCATCCCCTGGCTCAGAAAGCCGAGGGTGCTGATGGCGATCCCCGCCGCGATCAGCGTGGCCCCCGCGGGTCCGAAGGCCAGGCGCATCACGGTGGATGCCGGCGTGGTGGTCGCGGCCAGCCCGGCGGCGCCAAGCGCGTGCACGCAGGCCAGCGTGACGCCGGTGTAGAGCGCGATCACCCCCAGCACGCCGATCAGCAGCCCTCGCGCCAGGTCCCGCCGCGGGTTGCGCATCTCTCCGGCGACAAAGCTGGCCGTCTGCCAGCCGCCGTAAGAGAACATCACCGGCGTCATCGCCGCGCCAAAGGCCAGCAGCAGGCTTCCTTCCGGCGGCGCGGGGGGCGGGAGGAAATCCCTCCACGGCGTCGAGAAGGTCAGCCCCGCGCCCACCAGTGCGACGATGGCGACGATCTTGAGCACCATCAGCGTGTTCTGCACGGTGCCGCCGCTGCGCACCCCCAGGCAGTTGACGGCGACCAGCAACGTAATCCCCATTCCCGCCACCACCGGCTCGGCCAGCGGCACATGCGTCACCTCGCGAAAGTAGCGCGCGAAGGTCACCGCCACGGCCGCCATCCCGCCCGTCTGGATCACCAGCAGCAGCGCCCAGCCGTAGACGAACGCCACGGCGGGGTGGTAGGCGTCGCGCAGGTACGCGTACTGGCCGCCCACGTGCGGGCGCCGCGCGGCCAGCTCCGCGTACACGAACGC
>DASTVC010000900.1:0-2411 GCA_035759295.1 Longimicrobium sp.
GGCCACCGTCGCGAGGGGCGGCGTAGGGCAGACTCCATCGCGCTCCGGACAGAGATCCTTCGGTCGGCGCACGGGCTGGTACGCGATTCCGCGGGTGTCGAGCGGGCGCCTCGCTCAGGATGACACGTGGGGGCAGAAGAACCCCAACCGGAACGATGCTCGGCAACCCGGTATCAGACCGTGATGAGTTTCACGCAGAGGCGCAGAGACAAACGAGAGGCCGCAGAGAACGGAATACGTCCTCTGCGACCTCTCTTTTCTTCTCTGCGCCTCTGCGTGAAACCTGGCCGCGCCTTCGAAGTGCACTCCGAATTGCGTGTTCTTTTCCCGGGTTCGGGATCAGGCTCCTGCAATGAGGTTGGACCCGGCCAGCTGCTCGGCCTCGAATTCGGACATGGCCGCTATCTTTTCATAGATCCTGCGCTCGATCTCGCCCGCCAGGGCTTCCAGCGTCGGCATGGAGAACACGGTGCGAATCGAGACTTCCAGGTCGAACCTGGCCTGGATTTCGGCGACCAGACGCATGATCAGCAGCGAGTGCCCGCCCAGGTCGAAGAAGTTGTCGTGCACGCCCACCTGCTCCAGCTTCAGCACCTGCGCCCAGATCCCCGCCAGCACCTCCTCCACCGGCGTCCGCGGCGCCACGTACCGGTCCGTGCCGGCCGCGTGCTCCGGGGCCGGCAGCGCCTTGCGGTCCAGCTTTCCGTTCGGCGTAAGCGGCAGCGCCTGCAGCACCACGAACGCCCCGGGCACCATGTACTCCGGCAGGCTCTCCCGCAGGTGCCCGCGCAGCACCTCCGCATCGACACTCCCGACGATGTACGCCACCAGCCGCTGCTCGCCGGGCTGGTCCTCGCGCACGATCACCCGGGCCTCGAGGACGCCGGCGTGGGCGGTCAGCGCCGCCTCGATCTCGCCCGGCTCGATGCGGAATCCACGGATCTTCACCTGCTCGTCCACCCGGCCGATGAACTCCAGCCGTCCGTCCGCCTTCCAGCGCAGCCGGTCGCCCGTGCGGTACATCCGCCCACCCGGCTCCTCGGCGAACGGATCGGGGAGAAAGCGCTCCGCCGTCAGCCCCGGCCGATCCAGGTAGCCGCGCACCACCCCGTCGCCGCCCACGTACGCCTCGCCGGGCACCCCCACCGGCACCGGGTTCAGGGCGTAATCGAGGAGATAGATCCGCTGGTTCCCCGTGGCCCGACCCACGGAGACCGTGAGCGCGTCCTCGGCCACGTGCGTCACCTGCTCCCACGAGCACCAGGCGGTCGTCTCGGTGGGCCCGTACATGTGCAGCAGGCGCTCTGGGCCGCCCGCCTTCAGCAGCCGCCGCACGCTGTCGGCGTCCACCGCCTGGCCGCCGAAGAGCACGTCGCGCAGCGGCGCGAAAACGTCCGGCTGCTCGCGAGAGAGCTGGTTCAGCAGCGCCGTCGTCTGGTAGAGCGTGGTGATGCGCTCCTCGCGCAGCATCTGGTAGAACGCGGGGGGCGAGAGGAGGACGTCACGTGGGATGCCGACCAGAGTGGCTCCGTTCAGGAACGCACCCCACGCCTCGAACGTCAGCGCGTCGAAGCTCGCGTTGGACGCCTGCGCGATGCGATCGCCCGGGCGGATCTGGACGTAATCGGTCTCGCACACCAGCTGGACGACGTGCCGGTGGGCCACCATGACGCCCTTGGGCTTTCCCGTGCTGCCGCTGGTGTAGACGATGTACGCCAGGCTCTCCGCCGTCGCCCCGCTACGCGGCGCTTCGACCGACTCCGAAGCGAGCGCGCCGGCGGCCTGGTCCAGGGGGACGACGGCCAGTCCGCCAGCCTCCACCGCCCCCGCCAGGTCGCCGCGGCTGAGGAGCACTCGAACGCTGCTGTCGGCGAGCATCAGGCGCAGCCGCTCGGGCGGATAGCCCGGGTCCAGCGGCACGTAGCAGCCACCCGCCTTGAGCACGGCCAGGATCGAGACGATCAGCTCCGCGCTCCGCTCCAGCAGCACCCCCACGCGCGCATCGGGGCCCACGCCCAGGCGGACGAGGTGATTGGCAAGCTGGTTGGCCCGCGCGTCCAGTTCCCGGTAGGTCAGCGACTCCGCGCCCCAGACCAGCGCGGGCGCGTCGGGCCGCTCCCGCACCTGCGCCTCGAAGAGCTCGTGGATGCAGACCCCGCGCGGGTACGGCCGCTCCGTCCGGTTCCACTCCTGCACCACCGTGCGGCGCTCCGCCTCGTGGAGCACTTCGACGCTCCCGATCGCCCGCCCGGGAGTGGCCTCCAGCGCCTCGACCAGCCCCTCCAGTGCCGTGTGCATCATCCTGCACACCTGCTCCGCGTCGGCGGGGACCGCCACCTGCGCCGCCAGCGAGAACGCCTCCCCCCAGTCGTCCACCGTGAGCACCACGGGGTAGTTCGTCCGCTCCTGTC
>DASTVC010000901.1:0-5918 GCA_035759295.1 Longimicrobium sp.
CTGCTCTTCGTATTGCATCGAATCGACGTCCGGTGTGGCGGGGATGCGGTACGCCGCCGCGGGGCAACGGGGATGCCACGCGGCGGATCAGGGGACGGCGGCCGGGCAGCCTTGCCCCGGGAACCGGCCCGGGTATTATTAACTGTCTGCCCGCGGCGCGCCAATCGGCGCGGCCCGGCGGGCGCCAGGGACGTAACCCAGGAGGCACATCCGGATGGCGGACTCCAGCAAGACGGTCCTTCTCGTTGAAGACAACGAGGACAACCGGACCGTCTACCGCACGATCCTCGAGCACTTCGGCTACCAGGTGATCGAGGCAAGGAACGGCGAGGACGGCGTCCGCATGGCCCGCGAGGACCATCCGGACCTGGTGCTGATGGACATCTCCATCCCCATCATCGACGGGTGGGAGGCCACGCGCATCCTCAAGGGCGACGCGGCCACCTCGCAGATCCCCATCATCGCCCTGACCGCCCACGCGCTGGCCACGGACCGCGCCAAGGCGCAGGAAGTGGGGTGCGACGGGTACCTGGCCAAGCCCTGCGAGCCCCGGCGCGTGGTGGCCGAGGTGGAGAAGTTCATCGGCTCCGGGCGGGAGGCCAACGCTTGACGACACAGGCGGGCCCGGAGACGGGCTCCACGCGCATTCTGGTGGTGGATGACGTTCCCGACAACGTCGACATCCTGGATGCGCGCCTTTCGTCGCGGGGGTACCAGGTGGTCACCGCCACCAACGGCGAAGAGGCGCTGGCCTCCGTGGCCGACACCCCGCCGCACCTGATCCTGCTGGACGTGATGATGCCGGGGATGGACGGCCGCGAGGTCGCCAGGCGGATCAAGGAGGACGATTCGCTCCCCTTCATCCCCATCATCCTGGTCACGGCGCTCAGCGAGGCCGACGACGTGGTGCAGGGGCTGGAAAGCGGCGCCGACGACTACATCAGCAAGCCCTACAACTTTCGCGAGCTGGAGGCCCGGGTGCGGGCCATGCTGCGCATCAAGGGGCTGCAGGACGAGCTGGACCAGAAGAACCGCGAGCTGGAGCTGGCCAACCGCCGGCTCAAGAAGCTCTCCATCACCGACGGCCTGACGGAGCTCTTCAACCACCGGCACGTGCACGAGCTGCTGCAGGACGAGTTCGACCGCTCGGCGCGCACGGGCGAGAGCATCGCCCTGGTGATGATGGACCTGGACCGCTTCAAGAACATCAACGACACCTACGGCCACCCCACCGGCGACGTGGTGCTGTACGAGACGGCGCAGATCATCCAGGACACGGCGCGCGAGATCGACATGGTGGGGCGCTACGGCGGCGAGGAGTTCATCGCCATCCTTCCCGAGACCGACGAGGAGCAGGGCGCCAACTTCGCCGAGCGCGTGCGCCGAGCCGTGGAAGAGCACGTCTACCGCGACGGCGCTACCGAGATCCGCATGACGGTCTCCTGCGGCGTGGCTTCGATCCGCGAGGGCGTCGACAGCCCCGAGGCGCTGCTCAAGGCGGCCGACGAGGCGCTGTACCAGGCCAAGCACGGCGGCCGCAACAAGGTGGTCCGCGCCTCCCAGACCGCACCCGCCGCGGAATGACCCCCCCCGCTCCACCCGCGCCCATCCCACCCGACGCCGCCGCGCGCGCCGCGGAGCTGCGCGAGGCCATCGAGCGCGCCAACCGCGAGTACTACGTCCTGGACGCGCCCACGCTCAGCGACCGGGAGTACGACCTTCTGTTCCGCGAGCTGCGCGAGATCGAGGGGGCGCACCCGGAGTTGCGCACGGCGGATTCTCCCACCCTGCGCGTGGGCGCCGAGCCCGCCAGCCGGCTGGAGAAGACGGAGCACCTGGCGCCCATGCTGTCGCTGGACAACGCGTTCGGCGAGGACGAGCTGCGCGCCTGGGAGACCCGCAACGCCCGCATCGCGGACGAGGTGCGCACGGCCGGCTACGTCTGCGAGCCCAAGATCGACGGGCTGGCCATCGCGCTGACGTACGAGGACGGCGTGCTGGTGAAGGGCGCCACCCGCGGCAACGGGACCATCGGCGAGGACGTGACGCGCAACCTGCGCACCATCCGCGAGATCCCCCTGCGCCTGCGCGCCGACGGCCCGGCGCTGCCGCGGCGGATGGAGATTCGCGGCGAGGTCTACATGTCGCTGGTCGGCTTCCAGAAGCTGAACCAGCGCCGCGCGGCGGAGGGGCAGGCCACCTTCGCCAACCCGCGCAACTCGGCGGCGGGGTCGCTGCGGCAGCTGGACCCCGGCGTCACCGCCTCGCGTCCCCTCCGCTTCTTCGCGTACGCCATCGAGACGGCGGGGCGCGACCCGCTCCCCTTCGCCACGCAGTGGGAGCTGCTGGAGACGCTGCGCGCCTGGGGACTGCCGGTGAATCCGCTGGCCCGCCCCGCCGCGGACCTGGAGGCGGTGCTCGCCTTTGTCCACGAGTTCGAGGGGCGGCGCGCGGAGCTGGACTACGAGGTGGACGGCGCGGTGGTGAAGGTGAATCCCCTATCCCTGCACGAGGAGCTGGGGATCGTGGGCGGGCGCGAGCCGCGCTGGGCCACGGCGTACAAGTACGCGCCTGACCTGGCGGTGACCACGCTGCTCGACATCCGCCTGAACGTTGGCCGCACGGGCGCGCTGAACCCCTACGCCGTGCTGGAGCCGGTGGAGGTGGGCGGCGTGATCGTAAAGCTGGCGACGCTGCACAACGAGGACGACATCCGCCGCAAGGACCTGCGCGCCGGCGAAAAGGTGATCGTCAAGCGCGCAGGCGAGGTCATCCCCCAGGTGGTGGGCCCCGTGCTGGAGGAAGGGCAGGCGCGCGCGGAGCCGTTCGCCATGCCGGACCGGTGCCCTTCGTGCGGCACGCCGGTGGAGCGGCCGGAGGGGGAGGCGATGCTGTACTGCCCCAACTCCGCCTGCCCGGCGCGCATCTACTGGGGGCTGGCGCACTTCGTCTCGCGCGGCGCGATGGACATCCGCGGCCTGGGCGAGCGCACCATCGCCACCCTGCTGGAGCGGGGGATGGTGCACGACGTGGGGGACATCTACACGCTCACGGAAGAGCAGCTGCTCACGCTGGAGGGCTTCAAGGAGAAGTCCGCGCAGAACCTGCTGGCCGGGATCGAGACGTCCAAACAGCAGGGGCTGGCCCGTGTGCTCTTCGGCCTCGGAGTCCGCCACGTGGGCGAGATCGCGGCGCAGACGCTGGCGCGGCACTTCGGCAGCATGGAGCGGCTGATGGCGGCGGCGACGGAAGAGATCGAGGCCGTCCACACCATCGGCCACACGATGGCGGAGGCGCTGCACGCCTGGATGGCCGAGCCGCGCAACCAGGAGGTCGTGGCCAAGCTGGCGGCGGCGGGGGTGAAGATGACGGAGGAGCGCTCGGAGCCGGCGCAGGGCGCGCTGACGGGCAAGACCTTCGTCATCACCGGCACGCACCCCACGATGACCCGCCCGCAGATCGAGGACTTCATCCAGCAGCACGGCGGCCGGGTGACGGGCAGCGTGACCAAGAAGACGGACTACCTGGTGGTGGGCGAGGACGCCGGCTCCAAGCTGGCGAAGGCGCGCGAGCTGGGCGTGGCGGAGCTTTCCGAGGCGGCCCTCCTCGCCCTGCCGGAGACGCTCGGCGCGTCGGCCCTCGCAGAAGCGACCGAATCCACCGAACCTTCCGCGGACGAACCCCTCCAACCGGAGCTGCAGCTATGAACGCCACCGCCGCCCCCGCGCGCTTTCTGCAGGTGCCCGCGGGCTTGCTGGGAACCGTCCGCCGCTTTGTGGTGGGCGACCGCGAGCCCATGGATGCCGTGAACGTGCTGCGGCAGATCGGCTACGAGCTGGGCGACGAGGTGTACGGCGGCCTGCACGAGCGCCTGTCGCGCGACTACGGCGGCGCGGAGTGGGGCTCGCTGGACCCGTCGGAGTTCTGGCGCGCGGCCGCCAGCTTCTTCGCCGATCGCGGCTGGGGCTCGCTGGAGTTCCGCGACCTGCACCCGGCCGTCGGCGTGCTAGAGCTGACGGGTTGGGTGGAATCGGAGGCCGGCGGGGGCCCCCGCGGCGCGCACCTTTCGACGGGCCTTTTCTCCGCGCTGCTGGAGCGGCTCGCCGGCAGCGGCGTGGCGGTGATGGAAGTCCCCAGCGGCTCCGCGGACCGTACGCGCCTCGTCTTTGCCCGCGGCGACGTGCTGGGCCAGGTGTACGAGCACGTCCGCGGCGGCGCGTCGGTGGAGGACGCGGTCGCGCGGCTGGGGTGAAGGTGAACGGGTGAACGGGCAGGTGCGGCGCAGGATGCTGAGCCGCCCCCCTCCCCGGCCTTCCCCCACAAACTGCGTGGGGGAGGGAGAACGGCAGCAAAACCCGTCGTGCGGGATCGAATTCTCCCCTCTCCGTGAGGAACGAACGGGGAGGGGCCGGGGGAGGGGCACCGCGCGGACGCAGTTCGATGTAGAATCACGCAGCAAAAACGGCCCGCCCCTCGCGCGGGCCGTTCGCATTTCGTACTCTCGTACTCCGTACTTTCGTACTGGCGTACTCACGCACCAACGCACTCACGCACTGCCTTGTCCCGCACCATTGCCTTCGACTACGGCGAGCGACGCATCGGCGTGGCGGTCAGCGACCCCACGCGCACCATCGCGTCCCCGCTCACCACGCTGCAGCGCCGTGCCGGCAAGCGGCCGCCGTGGGCCGAGATCGCCGCGCTGGTGCAGGAGCAGGAGGCGGACGAGGCGGTGATCGGCCTGCCGCTGGACCTGTCCGGCGCGGAAGGCGCATGGGCGGCCGAGGTGCGGCAGTTCGGCGACGACCTGGCGCGGCGCACGGGACTGCCGGTGCAGTGGATGGACGAGCGGCTGTCCTCCGTCCGCGCCGAACGGAGCATCCAGGGCATGGGCCTCAAGAAGAACGTCCGCGAGCGGAAAGGGATGATCGACGCGACGGCCGCGGCGCTGATCCTGGAGGGATACCTGGCACTGCGGCGCAATCAGGCGGCGGCAGCGGAGGAAGGGGATGAAGGTGAGAGGGAATAGGGAACAGGGAACAGGGAATAGCCTGCAACGGCGAATCATCCTCCTCGCCGCGGCAATGCTGCTCGGCGCGTGCGGGAGCGGCGACGGCGAGGGGGAGCCGGTGCGCTTCACCGTGCCGCGCGGCGCCGGCATGTCGTCCGTCGCCGATACGCTGGCGAAGCGGAAGGTGATCGGCGGGACGGGGACCTTCAAGCTGTACGCGCGGATGAAGGGCGCGTCGGCCAGGCTGCAGCCGGGCGTCTACGAAGTGCGGCCCGGCGCGTCGTACGACCTCATCCTCCGCAAGCTCACAACGGGCGACGTGGTAAAGACGCGGCTCGTCATCCCCGAAGGCTGGGAGCTGCGCCGCATTGCCCCGCGCCTGGCCGAAGCCACGCGGCTGCCGGAAGATTCCATCCTCTCGCAGCTGATGGATCCCGCGCAGGCGAAGAAGTACGGCGTGCCCGGCCCCACGCTGGAGGGCTACCTGTATCCAGCCACGTACGTATTTCCCATCGGTTCGTCGCTGGACGTGATCGTGCGCGAGCTCACCTCGCAGTACAAGCGCGCCTGGACGCCGCAGATGCGCCAGCGCGCGCAGGCGCTGGGGATGAGCGAGCGCGAGGTGGTCACGCTGGCCTCCATCGTGGAGAAGGAGGCCAAGGTGTGGACGGAGCGCCCCACCATCGCCCAGGTGTACCACAACCGCCTCAAGCGCGGGATGCGGCTGGAGGCGGACCCCACGGTGCAGTATGCGCTCGGCGAGCACCAGCAGCGCCTGCTGCGCCGCCACATCCAGCAGACCGCCGCCGATCCGTACAACACCTACCGCAACCGCGGCCTGCCGCCGGGTCCCATCGCCTCGCCCAGCCGCGGCGCCATCGAGGCCACGCTGAACCCGGCGCAGCACGAC
>DASTVC010000902.1:0-2485 GCA_035759295.1 Longimicrobium sp.
TCGAGGGAGCGCCGCGCAGATCCTGACCAACTCCCCGCACTCTGGCGCGACCGAGAAATCTACTCGCCCCACCTCGTAGCCTGATTCGCGCCGCAAACCCGCCCCTCGGAGTCCGCGCAGGCGGACTTTGCGCCTTTCCAGCGGCGAATTCATTCGCTCGAGCGGACTCGCACCGACTGTCCGGCTATCGTCGTCGAATCGCTCCGCATCTCCATCATGCCGACGAATTCTGTAGATCCCCATAAAAGGTGTGGAGGTGCATCTCGCGACGCGCCTCCACAATCCCTTCCGCACTAACGCACTAACGCACTAACGCACTCCCGCACTAACGCACTTCGTTACTCGTCGCGGGGGCGGCGGAAGCCACCGCCGGCGGGACGGCTGCCACCACCGCGCGGGCCGCCGGATCCGCCACGCGGGCCGCCGCGCGCGCCACCGGCTCCACCCGTGCGCGGGCCGCCACGCGAGCCGCCGCGATCTCCGCCGCCACGCGGGCCGCGGTCGTCGCTGAAGCGTGCGCCGCCGCGGGCACCACCGCCGCGCGCGCCACCACGGTCACCGCCACGCTCGCCGCCTCCGCGATCCATGCGGCGCATTCCCCCAGGGCCGCCGCCGGGCCCGCCGGCCGTGCGCGGACGGTCGTAGTCCACGCGCACGCTGCGGTTGCGGATCGTGGTGCCGTTCAGCGACGAGATCACCTTTCCGGCCGCGTCCGCCGGCACCTCGACGATGCTGAAGGTGTCGCGGATCTCGATCTTGCCGATCGCCGTCCCCGGGATGTCCGCCTCGCCCGCGATGGCGCCGACCAGGTCGTTGGCGCGCACGCCGTCGCGCTCGCCCAGGCTCACGAACAGGCGCGCGTACGCGTTGGGCGCGTTCCCCGCCTCCGCGTGGCCGCCCGGCGCGCCGCGCATGGCCGACGTGGTGCGCGCCACCCCCGCGTCGCGCGCCGCCGCGGCCGCCGCCGGCATCGCGTCCGCGGCCGAAGCCGCGGGGCGCTTGCGGCGCAGCAGCGCGCTGGCCGCCGCGGCGATCTCCGTGGGCGTAAAGTCCTCGAACAGCGGCTCCAGGATCAGCATCTGCGCGGCGAGATCCTCTTCGCGCAGGGCGCGGCGCAGCTCGCCGCGGAATGCGCGCAGCTCGGCGGACCCGGAGACCGGCTCGTCACCCGCGATGCCGGCGGGCTGGGCAAAGAAGCCGGCCCGCTTTGCGATGTCGCGCAGGTGCGCCAGCTCGCGCGGCTCCACGAGGACAAAGCCGGGGTCCTCGCCGCCATGGCGGGCGCGCAGCGTCTCTTCGTCCGCGGGGACGTCGTAGCTGATCACCTGCCCCGCCGGCGCCTCGTCCTCGTCATCCACCGACGAGCCGATGACGATGACGTCGGCGTCCTCATCCTCCGCGTCGCTGACCAGGAATCCTCGCAGGCTCAGCCCCTCGGACAGCTCCGCGGCGCGCTCGTCGGTGCGGCAGTAGAGCACGGGCGGGGTGTCGCTCGGCCCGCCGCCCAGCAGGCGCGCGACGACGTCCATCTTGTCGCGCTTGCCCACCGGCACGTAGCCGATCGTCGCCGTCGGCGCGGCGGCGGGCTCCATCGACTTGGGGTCGGCGGCGACCACGGGGTAGCGGATGGCGCGCTTTACCCGGCGGCTGGCCAGGTCCTCGACGGCGTCTGTGACCTCGGAGGTGATGATGACGCGCTGCGCGTCGCGCGGCACATGGTCGAAGATCGTCTCCAGCGCCTCCCATCCGCCCAGCGACTCGATCTCGGCCGCTCCGTCGATCACCACCGCCTCCAGACCCTCCAGCTTTACGGCGGAGGTGCGCACGGCTTCCATCACCTCGTGCGGCGTGGCGACCAGGACGTCGGCGGACTCGGAGCGCGTGCCCCATCCGCCCCCCGACGCGGCGATGGTCAGCCCCGCGGACTGCGCGTAGGGCACCATCTCCATCGCGGCGCGCTCGGCCGCCTCGGGGGTGGCGGAAAGGACCAGGACGCGCGTGCCGCCCGCCTCCGCCGCCTCGTCGCCGCCCTCTTCATCCTCGTCGGCGCCGGCGCGCGGCTGAATGCGGTCCAGCACGCCCAGTCCGTAGGCCAGGGTCTTTCCTGATCCGCTGCCGGCGCGGGCCACCAGGTTGCCCTCGCGGCGCAGCACCGGGATGGCGGCGGCCTGCAGGGCGGTGGGCCGTTCGATCCCCGCGTCTTCCAGCGCGGCCAGCAGCGGCTCGCGAAGGCCGAGGTCTTGAAATGAAGCCATGTACGTCGTCCGTCCGTCTCTGGTCCGATTGCGAAGTTCGCGGATGCGGCAACCGGGGCCGCACCCGCAAGGTTCCTGCCCGGGGCGGGAACGGGGGACAATCTACATGATGTGTGCCTTCTGCGCTTGGAAGTGCGTTAGTGCGTTAGTGCGTTAGTGCGTTAGTGCGTTAGTGCGGGAGTGCGGGGAGTGCGGGGAGTGCGGGAGTGGTCATGCCGGGTCGATGGAGG
>DASTVC010000903.1:0-2977 GCA_035759295.1 Longimicrobium sp.
GGAGCTTCCGCTCGCGCGCCGCCGCCGGACTCTCTCCATCCGCCGCGGCCTGCGCGCAATCGTACCCCTTGCCGCCGCCGCGGGGATCGCCGCCGTGGCGCTGGGAGGCCTTCCCGGCCGCGAGCCGCCCCTCTCGCAGGAGGAGCGCGCGGTGGTGGAGGAGATCCTCACCCTCTCCACGCCGGACCAGGTGGGATCGCTCATGACCGGCGAGGCGGCGGAGCAGGCGATGCTCGAAGCCGTGGAAGAAGGCCGCGAATAAGCCGCCCGGCATCCCCCGGACCCCTGCGCCGCCCCCGCCCTCCACCCGAGCGCGGGGGCGGCGCGCATTTCCGCACCCCGCACCTTCGTACCTTTGCACCCGGGTGAAGCGGCGGATTCGGCCGAACTGCTCCCGCCTCGCGAAGCAGTCTTTTCCCGCCCACACGTTTGAGTCTAATCTTTTGCGGCACAACGAAATCGGAGCGCTGGGGTTCTTGACAAGCGAGGGGCGTTCCTGTAATTCCAAACACGCGGGCGCCCCCGGCGGCGGGCACACGCCGCACGTCCGCACGGCCGAATGGCGGCCGCACATTTCACACGACACTCCCGCCGCGACGTGCGGCGGGTTTGTTTTACTTGAACGGCACACCACATGAACGCAGCCATCTTCATTGACGGCGGATACTTCGACCGGGTGTCGCGCGATTGCGGCTCGCCTCGCATCGATTTCGGCAAGCTCTCCAACGAGCTGGCCCGGCCCCACGAGCTGCTGCGCACGTACTACTACCACTGTCTTCCGTACATGGGCCCCACGCCCAGCGAAGAAGACCAGCAGCGGTACGACAACAAGCAGCGCTTCTTCAACGCGCTCACCCGGCTGAACCGCTTCGAGGTGCGTGAGGGCAAGCTCGAGTACCGCGGCACCGACCGCGAGAGCGAGCGCCCCATCTTCGAGCAGAAGCGCGTGGACATCTACCTGGGCGTGGACCTGGTGATGCTGGCCGCCAAGCAGCGAATCCACCGCGCCATCCTGGTCACCGGCGACAGCGACTTTCTCCCCGCCATCCGCGCGGCCAAGAACGAGGGCGTGCTGGTGCACCTGTTCCACGGCACCGGCCCGCAGCAGCCCCACAAGGACCTGTGGGACGAGGTGGACGAGCGCACCGTCATCACCCCCGACCTGCTGCAGCACTTCCTGCTCTGACACCGATGGTTCGGTTCGGTGTGCAGGACGGAAACGGATAGAACGCAGAGAGCGCAGAGTTCGAATGAGAGAACGCATAGGCCCTTTGTCGGTCCTCTGCGTTCTCTCGTCTCTTCTCTGCGCTCTCTGCGTTCATCTTCCAGCTTTGGACTGCAAACCGAATCCGCGGAATCGGTATCACCTTTCGAGCAAGTCGATGATACGAACGAAGCCCGCCGCGCGTCCGTGGACGCGCGGCGGGCTTTTTCGTGATCGTCCGACGTCGATCGCCGATCAGTCGTCGTCGCGCTCGCCGCCGCCCTGCCAGGTGATGGGCATGGAGACCTGCGCGCGCACCGGCTGCCCGTTCACGCGCGCCGGCGTGAACCGGGCCGACGCGATGGCCGCCGTGGCCGCCGCGCGGAAGGCGGGGTGCGACGCCTGCTCCACGCTGATGGACGAGCGCTCCACCCGCCCGTCTGCCCCCACGGTGAACGAGACGAGCGCGTTGCCCCAGCGGCCGGTGTTGCGCAGGCTCGCCGGATAGGTGCGGTTCACGGCGGAACGGAACGCGGGGCCGTTGGAAAGCGACGGCGCCTGGTCCACCTCGCCGCCGCCGTAGACGCGGCTGGGGTCCACGGCGGGCCGCGCGGCGGCCGTGGGCGGCGGCGCGGCGGGCTCCGACGCGGCGGGGGCGGCCGGCCGCTGCTCCAGCTGCGGCGTGGCCTGCGAGGCCACGGGCCGCGGCGCCGCCAGCGCCACCTGCGGCGCGGCGGGCTGCTGCTGGGCGGCCAGCTGCTGCGCCTGCCGCAGCGAGTCACGCTGGCGCTGCTGCAGGCGGCGCTGCTCCTCCAGCTTCTTCTGTTCTTCCGCCTTGCGCGCCTGCTCCTCGGGCGTCAGCGCCGCGTCCGCCGCCGAGGCGGGGGTGTCGATGGCGGCGGCTTGCGCGGCGGGGTCGACCACGGCCTGCTGCGGCTGCGCCGTTCCGGTGGGCGTCGCCGTCATGCCGGCGGCAGCAAGGGGCTGCGCGCCCGGTTCCGCGCTGGAGCCGGCCAGCACCGTCTTCGCGATCAGCCCGCCGCTCACCAGCACCGCGACGGCAATGCCGGCCGCCAGCAGCGCGCGGCGGTTCCCCGTGGACTGCCCCATCGTCGCCAGGCCGCTCCGCCGGCGCGTGGAGATGGGGATCAGCGTCGCGCCCGGCCCATCCACCTCCACCGTGGCGAGGCTCACCGCCGCCGGGGTGGACGGGACCAGCGCCACCGATTCCAGCGACGGCGCCGCGATCGTCCGGTCTTCCTCGCGCGGGAGCACCGCCGCTTCGCGCGCCTCAATGACCGGCTCGGCCTTCGCCTGCACCGGCTGCGGCGCGGGCGCCATCACTTCGACGGGAGGCGCGGGCGGCGGCGCGGCCACTTCGGCGCGGACGGGGGCTTCGGCGCGGACGGGAGGTTCCGAGCGGACGGCCTTCTCCAGCGCGGGGGGGATGTACAGGCTGTCGGCCAGGTCCGTCTTGCTGGCCGCGATCTGCTGGCGGGGCCGCGCGGGCGGCTGGCGCTTCGCCGGCGTCGCCGCGACCGGCGCGGGCGCTGCCTCCGCGGCGACGGCTTCGACGATGGCCGGCGCGGGGACATCCACCGCCGCCGCGATCACCGGCTCGGCGGCAGGCGCCGACTCGACCACTTCCGGGACGACTACAGCAACAGGCTCGGACTCGGCCGCGACCGCCTCCGCGACGACGGCATCCGCCGGCACCGCGTCCGCATCGTCATCCGCCGGCGCCGCGGCTTCGGCCACGTGGGCCGCGAAGGA
>DASTVC010000904.1:0-3194 GCA_035759295.1 Longimicrobium sp.
GCACGCGCGCCACGGCCGCACCGCCACGCCATTGCCGTCAGGTCCACCGCCGTCCGTCCCCCTGCCGCCGTCCGCGCGCATCCTGATCGTGATGATGAGCGCCGTGGGCGACGCCGTCCACGTGCTGCCGGTGGTCACCGCGCTCAAGCGGCACGATCCATCGATCCACATCACCTGGGTGCTGCAGGGCGGGCCGGCGTCGCTGGTGCGCGGCCACCCCGACGTGGACGAGATCGTCTTCTTCGACCGCAAGGGCGGCTGGCGCTCGTTCGCGGAGCTGCGCAAGACGCTCGGCGGGCGGCGCTTCGACATCGTGCTGGACCTGCAGGTCTACTTCAAGGCCAGCATCGTCACGGCTCTGGTGGATGCGCCGGTCAAGCTTGGGTTCGATCGATCCCGGGCGCGGGACTGGAACTGGCTGGTGACGAATCGGAAGATTCCGCGCCGCGCGCCGCAGCACGTGCAGGACCAGTACTTCGAATTCCTGGACACGCTCGGCGTGCCGCACGAGCCGGTGGAGTGGAAGCTGGGCCCGTGGCCGGACGAAACCGAGGCGCAGCGCGCGTTCTTCGCGAAGCTCGACCGGCCGGCGGCGTGCCTGGTGATCGGCAGCACGCACCCGGAAAAGGAGTGGGTACCGGAGCGATGGGCGGCCGTGGCGGACGCGCTGTGGGATCGGTACGGGTTGCAGCCGGTGATCGTCGGGGGGCGATCGGAGGGGGAGATTGAGACGGAGCGCGAGATCCTGCGGCTGGCGCGGCATCCCATCATCAGCACCCTTGGCGTGCCGTTCCGCGAGCTCGTCGGCATCATCGAAGGCTCGGCGCTCACAATCTCGCTGGATACGGGGCCGATGCACATCTCCGTCGCGCTGGGCACGCCGACGATCGCGCTGATGGGCTACATCAACCCCAAACGGACCGGCCCCTACCGCCGCTTCCGCGACCTGCTGATCGACGCGTACGGCGATCCGGGGGAGGATTACCCCGTATCCATCCAGAAGCGGCCAGGGCGGACACGCACGATCAGCATCGAACAGGTGATGGAGAAGGTGGCGCTGTGGGACCGGGCGTACCGCCGATGAGCGTGCCGCTGGACCGCGTGGCGGTGGTGATGATCAGCACCGTGGGGAACGCGGTGCACACGCTGCCGGTGGTGAATTCCCTCAAGGCGCACCGGCCGGATTCGCGCATCGCCTGGATCATGCAGCCCGGCTCGGCGGCGCTGGTACAGGGGCATCCGGCAGTGGACGAGGTGGTGGTGTTCGACCGCAAGCGCGGCGCGGCGGGGTTCGCGCAGCTGCGGCGCGCGCTCGCGGGGCATCGCTTCGACGTCGCGCTGAACCTGCAGGCGTACTTCAAGTCCGGCGTGGCCACGCGCCTGACGAATGCGCCGGTGCGTGTTGGATACGACAAGGCGCGGGCGCGCGACCTGACCTGGCTGTTCAGCACACACCGCCTTCCGGCGCGCCCGCGCGGCCACGTGCAGGACGAGTTCCTGGAGTTCCTGGACTTTCTGGGCGTCCCCATCCGCCTGGAGTGGGGGCTGGAGCCGACGGGGGAGGAGCGAGCCCGCTACGCCCCGCTGCTGCCGGACGCGCCAGGGTCCACGGTGGCGATGGTGATCGGGACGACCAAGGCGGAGAAGGAGTGGCCGGCGGAGCGCTACGCCGCGCTGGCGGACCGGATCGGCGGGGAGCTGGGGGGGCGGACGGTGCTGGTCGGCGGACGGTCGGAGCGGGAAGAGGCCGCGGCGGCGGCGATCCGCGCGGCTTCGTCGCATCCGCCGCTGGACCTGCGCGAGTGGGACCTGCGTCGGCTGGCGTATCTCCTGAGCCGCGCGGAGGTGGTGGTGAGCCCGGACACCGGCCCGCTGCACATGGCCGTCGCGCTCCGGACGCCGACGGTGGCGCTGATGGGGCACACGAATCCCAAGCGCTACGGGCCGTATCGCCGGTACGGGGATCTGCTGGTGGATGCGTTCGGCGAGCCGGGGGAGGACTATCCAGTGAACGCGCCGAACCGGGCGGGGCGGATGGAGCGCATCACCGTAGACCAGGTGATGGAGAAGGTGGAGCTGGCGCTGCTGCGCTACCGGAGCGCCAGCCCGGACGGCCAGCTCTCGCCGTAGCCCTCGCGGAGCGCGCCCCAGCCCTCGGCGCCGACCTCCGACTTCAGCTTACGGGCGGATCTCGCCAGGCGGCGCAGGTCCGTGGCGCGGCGGGCGCGCGGCACCGGGCCGTCGTGCACGCGCGCCTTGTCGAAGTCCAGCAGCCACACCTCCGGCCCGCCGTCCGTATCCGCCACCAGCAGGTTGCGCAGGTGCACGTCGGGATGGGCTACGCCGGACTGGTGCATCGCCGCCATCTGCCGCCCCGCCTCGCGCAGCATCTCCAGCTTTCCATCCGCCGAAGCCGATCCCAGCCACGCCGCCGCGTCGCGCGCGCCGGGGATGAGGATGGTAGCCAGCATGGCCGTGTAGCCGACGGTGCGCGGGCGCTCGACGGCCGCGAGGATGCGCGCGGTGCGCACGCCGCCGGTGCGGGCGCGCTCCGTCGCGCGCAGCTCGTCGAAGGCGCGGTTGCCGCCAAAGTAGCGCGACGGGTTCACGCGCTGCACCAGCCCGCCGCGGTGGTAGCGCCGCACGACCGCCTTTTCGCCCGTCGGCAGCACGACGACGGGGTGCGCCTCGCGCCCGCCGCCGAGCATCTCGACGGCGGGGAGCGTCTTGTACTCCACCAGCAGCCGCGCGGAATCCTCGTAGCCGCGGCGCACGAGCATGCGCGCACCCTCGTGTTCCAGCGGAATGAAGTCCGCCAGGGCGTGCTCGCCCGCATAGGTTTTCCAGTCCATGGGGCTGCAAGGTGCGGGATGGCGGGCGGAGTGTCAAATATACGGAATTCCGCCTCCATCCCCGTCGCCTGTTGCGCGTCAGGAAAAGAACGCCTCACACGGAGTCAGCGGGGTCAACGGAGTGGGTCCTGAGCAGTTCCGATGGCTCCTTGAGAGGGCCGGGTGTTGGCGGGTGGGGGATGATGAGAAGCGGCGGCGCGGGAGATCGATCTCCAGCGCCGCCGCTTCTCATCATCCCCGCCCGCCAACACCCAGCCCCTCTCACAAAGCCATCGGAACCGCTCAGGACCCACTCCGTTGACCCCGCTGACTCCGGGTGAGGCGTGCTTTTTCTGACGCGCA
>DASTVC010000905.1:0-7012 GCA_035759295.1 Longimicrobium sp.
GCAGCGTGTCGCCGGAAAGGGTAATGGTGTGGCGCACGGGTTCCGGGCGATCGTTGTCCATCACCGTGCCGGTCATCACCACCCGCCCGCCGGCGGCGCCCACGAAGCCCTCCACCATCCCTACGGTGAAGGTGTCGCTCCCCATCACGTAGCGCCCGGCCGTCAGGTCGATGCGATGGATGCCCTGCGACGTGACGGTTTCGCCGTTCGGCTCCGTGTACACGTAGTCCAGCGTAAGCGTCGCTCCGCCATCCGACGCGCCCGCCGTGAGCCGCGTGGGCAGCTGCACGCGCCGGTCGGTGCGGTAGTCGGCGTACTCCAGCACGCCGCTCCAGCTGCCGTCCAGCGCGGCAAACACGTTCGCGGGCGGTGGCGACTCCATGCGCGGCGCGGCCGTGGTGCAGGCTGCCAGGGAAAGCGCGACGAGGAGAAGGCGTGGGATGGCGTGCATCGGGATGCTCTCGCGGCAGGGAAGCCGATCAGTGGGATGGAGAGCAAGATGATCCTGCCGGGTCCGATGCACAAGGTTTGTCCATGGTGTAGCACCGGCCTCCGACGCGGGCCACCCCGGTGGACAACGGGAGGCGGCGTATCCATATTGATGCGCCTATCCGCAAACCACGCAATCATTTCCCAGCCCAACCATGCGCATTCCGATGCTCGCGGCGCTTGCCGCGCTTCTGCTTTCAGTGCCCGCCGCCGCGCAGCAGCAGTCCGACGGGCTCAGCGGCACGCGCGTCCGCGTGACGTCGCCCCACTTTCTCCCCGCGCCGGTCACGGGCACGATCACCTCGTACACGCTGCAGGGGATCGTCGTGGTCGACGAGGTGACGGGCGACAGCATTCTGCTGCCGCTGCGCTCCGTGACGCGGCTGGACAAGTTCGCGGGCGGCAGCGCGGCGTCCACGGCCTGGTACCGCGGCCGCGTGGGCGCCTTCATCGGCGCGGGGCTGGGGCTGGTCGGTGGGCCGCTGGTGGCCAAGGTGATGGACCGCGATCTGGGCGAGATGGCCCTCATCGGCGGCGTTTCGGGCCTGGTCACGGGCTTTACCGTCGGCGCGATTACCGGGGCCGCCGCGCCGCGCGACCGCTGGACGTGGACCATTCAGCCCTGGGGCTACGACCCCACCCTGCGTCCCGCGCCGGTGCCTCCGGTCCCGCCCGCGCCCGTCCAGCCGCAGATGCCGGCGGTCCCCCAGCCGCAGACGCCTCCGCCGGCCGAGCCCCAGCCGCAGACGCCGCCTCCCGCCCCCGCGGTTCAGCCGTAGAGTAGTCCATGCGGTCGAAGCCCCGTGCAGTTGCGGGGGCTTTCCGCTGTCGATGCGGCGGCTTCAGCCGCTCCGGCGCGAGGCCTGTAGAAACGCGTCACCCCCGCGCGCCGTTTGCGGGAGAGGGCAGGCGAGGAACGAGCCGGGTGAGGGCCCGGCGCCCGCCGTGGCGAATGAATTCGCGGCTGGGGAAACGCGATGTCCGCCTGCGCGGACGGGTTCCTGCCGCACCGAAGGTGGAGGCACACTCGATGGATCGGTTGAAGCCCCGCGCAGTTTGCGGGGCTTTTCGCTGTTCCAGCGGCGGCTTCAGCCGCTCCCGCCGGCACATGGTCGAAGCCCCCGCGAGCCGATGCTCGCGGGGGCTTCGTCGTTCGTCCTCATCTCAGCCGGATCTCCGGGCTGGTGTCACCGGGTGAGGCGTTGATCGTGGAGGGGGGGCGGATGAAAAAATCCTGTTATCGGGCCAACCAGTCGGGTACTATCCTCGATGGCAGGCCGCGGCGAGCGGATCGATTCCACCCATCATCCCCGGAATTTCGTCATGAGCAATCCCTCGAAGACGAACGCGGCGACGACGCTGGGCCGCGAGTGGGAGCACCTGGCCGCGCGCGAGCGGCGCATTGTGGAGGCGGTGCTGCATCGCCGCGGCGTGGCGCGCGACGTGAACCAGGCGTTCATGGACGACCGCACCTTCGGGCAGCGGATGGCGGACCGCATCGCTGCGTTCGGGGGATCGTGGCCGTTCATCGGCCTGTTCATGCTCTTTCTGGCCGGGTGGATGGCGCTGAACTCCGTCATCCTGGCGCGGCGCGGGCCGTTCGATCCGTATCCCTACATCCTGCTCAACCTGATCCTCTCCACGCTGGCGGCCCTGCAGGCGCCGGTGATCATGATGTCGCAGAACCGGCAAGGCGAGCGCGACCGCCTGAACGCCGCCAACGACTACGAGGTCAACCTCAAGGCCGAGCTGGAGATCCGCGCCCTGCACGAAAAGCTGGACGCCCTGCGCGAGGCCGACTGGGCCGAGCTCGTCCGCCTGCAGCAGCTGCAGATCCAGATGCTGGAGCGCCTGGTCGCCGGCGGCCGTCCGCACGGGGCGGGCGACGTCGGTCCGCCGCTGTGATCGCGTAGCCGGCCCACCTTGCCCCCCGCCCCCCGCCGGCCCATCTTCGGCGCGTCGCAGCAACGTTTGCAGAAGGAGACAGGGCAGTTGCAGGCATTGATCATCATCGGCCACGGGTCGCACCTGAACGCCGAATCCAGCGCACCCGTCTACGCACACGCGGCCGCCATCCGGGCCACGGGCGCGTTCGACGAGGTGCGCGAGTGCTTCTGGAAGGAAGAGCCCTCCATGCGCGAGGTGTTCGACCTGGTAGAGGCCGACGACGTGTACGTGGTGCCCCTCTTCATCTCCGAAGGCTACTTCACCGAAGAGGTGATTCCGCGCGAGCTGGGGCTGGACGGGCCGGCGCCCTCCGTCACCCGCAAGCTGGGGAAGACGATCCACTACACCAAGCCGGTGGGCACGCATTCCTCCATGGCGGGGATGATCCTGCGCCGCGCGGAAGAGACTGCGGGGCTCACGGACGATGAGGCGCGGGATGCCGGCCTCATCATCATCGGCCACGGCACGGAGCGGAACAGCAATTCGTCCGAGGTCATCTACCGCGTAAGCCGCGAGGCCGACGAGGCGGGCATATTCGGCCACGTGCGCACCGGGTTTCTGGACCAGGCGCCGGAGGTGGGCGAGGTGCTGGAAGCGATGGAGGAGCGGAGGATCGTCCTGGTCCCCTTCTTCGTCGCCGAAGGGTGGCACACGCAGGAGACCATCCCCGACGACCTGGGCCTGAACCGCCCCGCCGTCAGCCCGATGACGGAAAAGGACGGTCGGACGATCTTCTACGCCGCGCCCGTGGGCACCTTTCCCGAGATCGCGCAGATCGTGCTGCAGCGCGCCCGCGAGGCCGGCGCGCGCCTCCCCGGCGGCGTGGCGGTGGGAGAGGCTGCCGGTGTCTGACGCCCCCGAGGTGCGCGGCGCCCACGCGGCCGGCGGCATTCCCGCGGCGCGGCAGGCGCTGGCGGAGTGGATCGATGCGGCGGGTGGCGAGGGGCGGACCTTTCTGCAGGTCCGCCTCCTCCGCACGGGCGACGGCCGATACGAAATCCGCCACGCGCGCGACCTCCACCGGTCCATCCTGTCGCTGGAGACGGTGACGAGCGACCCGTACGCCGCCCGCTTCATCGCGCAGATGACCAGCGGCGGCGAGCACCGCCCGCTCAAGACGGCGCCCAACCTGCGGCAGGGGTGGGCGCTGGTAGACCTGGACGCGCGGGCGCTGTGGACGGCGCTGGACTACCTGTATCCCGCCTGCGCGCTGCACTGGCACGCGGAGCTGGCCGGCACCCTGCGCGTTACGCACTGGCGCGAGGTCGCCGCGCGGCAGAGCGGGATGTACGGCGCGGTAAAGCTGCTACCCCCCGACGTGGTGCGGAACACCGTGCGCGCCTGCTGCGGCGACGCCGTGTGCCTGCGGCGCGTGGCGTGGGACGTGGATACGGATACGCCGCTGGACCTGCCGAGCGAGGGCGACGTAACGGGCCAGGCGCTGGTGCCCTGCCCGGAAGCATGCAGCATGTTCATCTCCTTCGCGCGGCAGGTGCTGGTGCTGGAGCGCGCGCCGCGGCACGAGCTTCCCGGCCTGGGCCGCCTGGGCGTGGAGGAGATCGAGCAGGTGCGCGAGATCGCCACCGCGGCCGCGGCCGGCACCCTGGGTGCCGCGCGCGAGGGCGAGTTCAGCGAGGCCACCAACAGCCGGCGGATGCGCTACCTGGCCCTGCGCCTGGCGGAGGAGAAGGCCCGCATCGGCGACCTTCCCGCCCCCGAGCTCCCCTGCGAAGGCTGCCCCAAAGCCGTCCCCTGCCGCGGCTGCCCGATGGTGTGAGGGTGTGAGGGTGTGAGGGTGTGAGGGTGTGAAGGTGTGAGGCCGAATCCGCAAAAAAGACTGCGTTTAGAAGATCGCTGTCATTCTGAGGAAGGCGCCGGGCAAAACCGTCTCCACGCCCCAAGGCCTGTGCGCCGACCGAAGAATCTTTATCGGAAACGGGCGGGGTCCTTCGCGCCGAGGCCGACGTAGCCGACAGGACCTTGCGCCCATCGTAGAGATTCTTCGGTCGGCGCACAGGCAAGGGTGCGACTGGGAAGGATGGAGCGCGCCTCTCTCAGAATGACACCGTCCGCTTCATCGGTGTTCCAGGGTGAGGGCCCCGCGGGAACGCATCCGCACGAAAAAGGGAGGCCCGGCGAACCGGGCCTCCCTTTGCGTTCCGCGACCAGCGGAGAGCGGTCAGACGTTCTCGCTGCCGGGGTCGTTCGTGGCGCGCGGCTCGCTGTTCCCGGTCGTCGTGCCGCCGGACGCGGTGCGGCCACCGGTGCCCGTGCCGCCAGCGGCGCTCATCCCGCCGCCGTACGAGTCGCGCTGGCCGCCGCCCAGGTTGCCCACGGCGCTGCGGACGGCGCCCATGATCCCGCCGCCACCGCCGCCGCGGCCCTGGCTGGCGCGCCCGCCCCAGCGGCCGCCGCGCGGGCTGCCGGGCTCGGAGATGCTTTCCACCGTGTCGGCAAAGCTGCGCTGGCCCTGCGGCGTGTCGACCTCCGTGGCCACGTCGGCCTGCGCGATGATGCCCACCAGCCGGCCCTCGCGGTCGGTGATGGGCACGCGGCGCACCTGCTCGCGCTCCATCACGCTCAGCACGTCGCGCAGGGAATCGTTCTTGTTGCAGGTCTCAACCTGCGTGGTCATCACCTCCATCACCCGCGTGGTGTTCACGTCCTTGCCGTCCGCCACGGCGCGGATGGCGATGTCGCGGTCGGTCAGCACGCCCTTCAGCCGCTTGCTGCTGTCGCTCTCCACCACGGGGATGATGCCCACGTCCAGGTCGCGCATCTTGCGCGCGGCGTCGGCCAGCGTGGTTTCGGGCGTCACGCACTCCGGGTTGTCGGTCATCACGTCGGCCGCGCGCAGGCGGCGCACCTCGTCCTGCCCGCCGGGCTGCGATCCGCCGTAGCCGTACGACGACCCGCCGCCCGTGTCGCTGCCGCCGCCGTATCCGTATCCCTGCCCACCGCTGGTGTAGCCGGCCCCGCCGTAGCCCTGGCCGCCGCCCGACGTGTATCCACCGCCGCCGTAGGCATAGCCGCCGCGCCCCTGGCTCTCACGGCCGCGGCTCCAGTCGCTCCCACCGCCGCCGTACCCGCCGGAGAACCCGGTCTCGGCCCCGTAGCCGTAGTCCTGGCCGCCATACCCGCCGCGGTTCATCCCGCCGTAGCCGTACGCGCCGTATCCACCGGGGCTGAAGTCGTTGTCGTAGGCGCCACCGCCGGGGCCGAAGCCGGAGTGGCCTGCGTTGTACTGGCTGCCTCCGCCGTAGCTGGAGTCGGAGCCCATCCCGCCGTACTCGCCGCCGCGAGAGGAGCCGCCCCCCGTGCCGTACGACCCGCCGCCGTAGCCACCCTGCCCGTACCCGCCCCCGCCGCTCCAGCGATCCCGGCCGTAGTCGCGTCCGTAGCGTGCCATGTGATTCCTCCCGTTCGAGTGGATTTCTCCTGCCCAAACCTGGCCCTGACTGCCGGGCCAAGGGAGGCGCCGCATGTGCAAGATGGATACCCCGCCGCGCCCGCAAACTCCTGTCGTCACGCCGTTTGGCGGCGGCGCAGAACGATGATCGCCAGCCCCGTGATGCCGATGGTGGCGAAGCTGAACCACTGCACCGCGTAGCTCAGGTGGTTGCCCTCGGAGAGCGACGGCAACGGCTCCGCAAGCGGCGGCGATCCCGCGTCCGCCCCCTCCTCCGGAAGCTGCTGCAGGACCAGCGGGATCAGCGGCCCCGGGCTTCGCGCCCGCGCCGCCGCCAGGTCCACGCGGCGCCAGGTGCTGTCCGTCCCCGCGCGCCCCGCGAACGGCAGCCCGCGATCGGCGTCCGACGTGATCGGCAGCAGCGCGCCGATCACGTGGACCGGGCCGGCGATCCGCAGCGGGCGCGCGTCCGCCGTGCTGCCATCGGGCGAGGGCACCCAGCCGCGGTTCACCATCACCACGCGCCCGTCCGCCAGCACCAGCGGCGACACCAGGTGCACGCCCGGGCGCCCGTCGCGCGAGCGGCCGCGGATCACCATGTCGCCCGCGTGGTGGTAGCGCCCCGACGCCTCCGCGCGTCGCCACGCGAACGCCTGCGGGTCCGACGCCAGCGCCGCGGGGGCGGTGGAATCCAGGCGCAGCGGCGGCTGGGCGGTGGCGGCGCGGATGGCGGCGTTGCGGGCGCGGCGCTGCTCCAGCCGGTCCAGCTGCCAGAATCCCAGCCGCACGCACAGCGCGCACATCGCCAGGATGAAGATCGCGGCTACCGCGCCGCGAACGCTGAGCTTCACGTGATCCCGTCGTTTCGATCGATAGGGGAAAGAACGAACCGGCGGAAAGTTACGGCGGAGCCGCAAGGAAGGAAAACGGGCGGTGGCTGAGATGGGTAGGCTCCGTCGGACGCAGCTCGATGTCCATCGCCGCGCTCTGGACTATTCAAACCACCCCTCCCTCGCAGTTTGGGGGAGGGGCCGCCGCGAGCCGCGAGGAACGAGCGGCGAAGCCGGCGGGGGAGAGGGCCCCGCGTCGCGGACGTAGGGCCGCAAAACAATCCGCCCCCCGCCTGACTCAGGCGGAAGGCGAATCATCATCCCATCGAATTTCCCC
>DASTVC010000906.1:0-5249 GCA_035759295.1 Longimicrobium sp.
GTACACATATGGCAGGCCTCCTTGAACGGGTGTGTTGGTCCTCGACAAACCACACGGTCCGCGCAAGTGCCTGCCGCGTCAAGAGTTTTCTCTTGGCGCGGCTTAGTTTCCTGATTTATGACCAACCCTCAATAAATTCGCGGCAACAACTACACGAAATCCGCCTTCGCGGATTGGCGGCCCCGGCGCTCGGGCGCAGTGCAGTGCGCGCCCAAGCCCTGCGGCATCCTTCAGGGACCCGGCGAGCCGGCCGCGCGCGGCGTCCGACGCACCTGCACGTCCGCCATCGATCCTGATCCGTTAGCAGATCGATCCGGCCGTACTCCCGCACTAACGCACTTCCGCACTCACGCACTTCTACTCGATCGTATGCGACCCGTCGCGCTCGCTCTCGGGCGCGCCGCGCTTGTTGCGCGCGCGGTCCACCAGCGTCCACCAGAGCAGCAGCAGCCCGATCACCGTCCACACGACGCCGACGGGGTTGATGCCGCCGGGGAGCGAGCCCAGCCCGTACCCCAGCGCCATTCCGCCCGCGATGGCGCCCACGATGTTCACCCATGGCGAAGCCAGCCAGTCGCGCATCAGCCCCTGTCTCCCGTCGCACGGCCGCGCAGCACGTCGAAGAACACGCGTCGGCCCACCTTGAACGCCACGAACGCCAGAACCGCCCCCAGCACCAGCCAGAACGCCATCATCGGCGACTCCAGCAGCCCGCTCCACCAGATCAGCCACAGGTACAGCACCAGCACCACCACCGCGGGGATCCACGCCAGCCGCGCCGCCTGGTCGATCAGCCGCTGGCGGCACGACGCGCACCACTGGGCGTCGTCCGCCTTCTCGCCCTCCACGTGCCGCCCGCAGCGGGCGCAGTCGAAGGGCGGGGGCGGGTCCGGCAGGGCGTAGGGCGCGGGATTGCTCATCACAGTCGGCGGATGAGGGCGTCGGCGAACGTGTCCGTGGTCCCCGTGCCGCCCAGGTCGGGCGTGAGGGTGTCGCCCTCGCGCACGGCTCCCTCGAGCGCCTTGCGAATGCGGGCCGCCTCGTCGCGCATCTCCAGGTGGTCCAGCATCATGGTCGCGGCCATCAGCAGCGCCGCGGGGTTGGCGATCCCCTTCCCCGCGATGTCGGGCGCCGAGCCGTGCACCGCCTCGAAGATCGCCGCGTCCTTGCCGATGTTGGCCCCCGGCGCCAGCCCCAGCCCACCGACCAGCCCCGCGATCTCGTCGGAGAGGATGTCGCCGAACATGTTCTCGCAGACGATCATGTCGAACTTCGTCGGATCCATCACCAGCTGCATGGCCGTCGCGTCGATGATGCGGTCCTCGAACTCCACGCGCCCCTCGAACTCCTTGGCCATCTCGCGGCCCACGTCCAGAAAGAGGCCCTGCGTGTACTTGAGGATGTTGGCCTTGTGCGCCAGCGTGAGCTTCTTGCGCCCGTGCTTGACCGCGTAGTCAAACGCGTAGCGAAGAATGCGCTCCACCCCGAAGCGCGTCACCAGCATCACGCTTTCCGCCGCCGCGCGTGGGTCGCCGCTGATGCCGATGTAGTGCTCCACGCCGCTGTACAGCCCTTCGGTGTTCTCGCGGATCAGCACGATGTCCACGTCCTCGTACCGCCCGCCGGGCACGATGGTCTTGGCCGGACGCACGTTGGCGTAGAGGTCGAACTCCTTGCGCAGCGCCACGTTGATGGAGCGGAAGCCCACGCCCACCGGCGTGGTCAGCGGCCCCTTGAGCGCCACGCGCGTCTGGCGGATGGCGTCGATGGTCTCCTGCGGCAGCGGCGTGGTATGCTGCTCGATGGCGGCCACGCCGGCGGCGCGGCGGTCCCACTGGATGTCGGCGCCGGTGGCCTCGACCACGCGCACCACGGCCTCGGTGATGTCCGGCCCGATCCCGTCTCCGGGGATCAGCGTTACGGTATGCGGCATCTGCTCGGTCTCTTTACGGTCATGGACGGAAGGCCGGCGGCCCCCTCATCTCCCCTCGTCGTCATCCCTGCGATCGCCGGATTGCGCGTGCAAGACGGATGCGAGCAAGGTAGGCGGTGCATCCGGGCGGCACTAGGAGGAGAGGGGACAGGGGACAGGTTACAGGGGACAGGGAGCAGAATCCCCATCCCCTGTCACCCGTTCCCCAGTCACCCGTTCACCTCAGTCCGGCACCAGCAGCCGCGCCGCGAGGGCCACCGCCGCACTCGTGATCAGCGCGCGGTCGCCCGGCTCCGCCGGTCGTCCATCCGCCTCGCCCCACCAGACGACGAAGCCGGTGCGCGCATCGACCACCGCCGCGTTCAGCCGCACGAATGCGCCGCCGCTGTCGGGTGTGATGAGTGTCGCGCTGCGGGGGATAACGACCAGGCGCGCCTCGGTGAGCGCCATGTAGCGCCGCACCGCGTCCGCCAGGCCGCCCTGGATGCGCCGGTCGCCGTGCACCTCGTAGCGGTCGTTCGGCAGCGCGGCGGGATCGGGGGCGAAGGTGGGCGACGCGGCCAGGGAGCGGCGCAGGCGCGCGGGATCGATCCACTGCGTCCGCGTGTCGCGCGCGTGGATGGCGGCCACGATCTCGTCCGTAACGATCTCGCGGTTGAACGGCAGGCCCGTGGTCGACTGCACGGGGAGGATCAGCACGCGCTGGCCGCCCAGGTCCATGGGCGCCACCGCCGTGGCGGGCGCCACGTGCCCCGGCGGGGGCTTCTTTCCCCCGCAGCCGGCGGCGGAGAGGGCGACAGCAAGCGCCGCACAGGCGAGCGCGAAGGTCCGGCGAGTGGTGCGGTGGATCAAAGAAGGTGTCCCCCGTCGACGGGAATCACGGCGCCGGTAATGTGGCGCGCGTACTCGGAGCAGAGAAAGACCACCACGTTCGCCACGTCCTGCGGATCGCCCAGGCGGCCCAGCACGGCGCGCTCGCGGGCGGTGTCCAGGATCTCCGCCGGCACGCCGCTGGTGAGGCGCGTGGTGCGGATGTACCCCGGCGCCACCGCGTTCACGTTCACGTTGTTGGGCCCCAGCTCCAGCGCGGCGCTGCGCGTCAACCCGAGAAGCCCCGCCTTGGACGCGCTGTAGTTCGCCAGGCCGAACTCGCTGCGGATGCCGTGGACGGACGACACGTTGACGATCTTGCCGTCGTGCTGGCGGCGAAAGAGCGGCGCCACCGCGCGGATCATGTGGAACGCGCCGGTCAGGTTGGTATCCAGCACCGACCGCCACTGCTCGTCGGACAGGCGCCAGAGCGCGCGGTCGCGGGCGATGCCGGCGTTGTTGACCAGGATGTGGATGGCACCGAACTCCTCGTGCGTCTGCTGGACGAAGCGGTCCACCGCCTGCGGGTCGCGCACGTCGCATTCGGCGCAGCGGACGGTCACCTCCAGCTGGCGGATCTCGCGGGCGGTGTCTTCGGCCTCTTCGTGGATGTCGCTGGCGCCGTCGTACGCAAAGTAGTTGAACGCCACGTGCACTCCGTGGCGCGCCAGCTCCAGCGCAATGGCCCGCCCGATCCCCGTGGCCCCGCCGGTGACGATGGCCACGCGGCCGCGCAGCGCGGTTCCGTACTTGAGCGCCTTGGTCTGCGTCTCCTCCACCACGTCTTCCAGCAGCTGCTCCACCGGGTCGGTGTCGCCGCGCATGATGGTGCCGGGAAGGCTGGGAAGGGGCTGATAGGCGGCGCGGGGGTGTTCGGCAGCGCGCGGCTCGTCTTCGCGGGGATCGCGAGGGGGCATTCCGGCGACCGGGTGTGGGGGTGCGAAGGGGCTGCGGGCGGTCCGTGAAAGCTACCGCCCGCCGCGCCGCCGGGGCAAGCGCTCCCTGCGCCCGGGCGGACACGCCGGACACTCGGCGGGCAACTTTCGTGCGCGAGGCCGTTGGAATCGCGAATCGTCGACAGGGATCACGCTGCGCCCGCCGCCGCCCCCATCCCCGACCCTTCCCCCACAAACGGCGTGGGGGAAGGGAGAATTCAATCCCGCTTGGAAATACTGCGGACCTGATTCAATACGTCGTCGCGGGATCGAATTCTCCCCTCTCCGTGAGGAACGAACGGGGAGGGGCCGGAGGAGGGGCACCCCGCGGACGCAGTTCGATGCACGTCGCCGCGCCACGAACGAGGGCCCCGCCGCAATCGCGACGGAGCCCCCGCTCAGGAACGCCGTTGCAGGCTATTCCCTATTCCCTGTTCCCTATTCCCTGCAGTTCCGTTCAGTACGGCGACGCGTCGTAGTTGTCGATCTGCGCGCGCTGCAGCTTTCCGCTGTAGTCCAGGTAGCAGACCTTGGTCTCGCTGTAGAACTCGTAGACCTCCCAGCCGCCCTCGCGGTGGCCGTTCCCCGTCTGCTTCACGCCGCCGAACGGCAGGTGCGCCTCGGCGCCGATGGTGGGCGCGTTGACGTAGGTGATGCCGTTGTCCAGGTCCTGGAACGCCCGGAAGCTGGCCACCGCGTCGCGCGTGTACAGCGAGCTGCTCAGCCCGTACTTCACTTCGTTGTTGATGCGGATGGCGTCATCCAGCTCGTCGAAGCGGATCACCGACAGCACCGGCCCGAAGATCTCTTCCGTCGCCAGTCGCGAGCCGGGCTTCACGTCGGTGAAGATGGTGGGCTGAAAGAAAAAGCCGTCATCCAGCCCGTCGCCGGTGGCGCGCTCGCCGCCCAGGGCCAGCGTGGCCTCGCCCTTCCCGATCTCCACGTACTCCTCCACCTTGGCGCGCGACGCCTCGTGGATCAGCGGGCCGACTTCCACGCCCTGGTCAAGCCCGTAGCCCAGCTTGAGCCCCTTGGCGCGCTCCATCAGCCGCGCCACGAAGTCGTCGTGGATCTCGTCCTGGAGCAGCAGACGGCTGGTGGCCGTGCAGCGCTGCCCCGTGGTGCCGAACGCGCCCCACAGCACGCCGTCGATGGCCAGGTCCAGGTCCGCGTCGGCCAGCACGATCTGCGCGTTCTTGCCGCCCATCTCCAGCGAAAGGCGCTTGTGCATGCGCCCGCACGTCTGCGCGATGATCGAGCCCGTCTGCGTCGAACCCGTGAAAGAGATCACGGGGATGTCCGGGTGCTCCACGATGGCCGCGCCCACTTCCTCGCCCAGGCCGTGCACCAGATTGACGACGCCCTTGGGGATCCCGGCTTCCTCCAGCACCTCGATGAGCAGCGCCACGGTGTGCGGCGTGTCCTCGGCGGGCTTGATGACCACCGTGTTCCCGCAGATGAGCGCCGGGAACATCTTCCACGTGGGGATGGCCAGCGGGAAGTTGAAGGGG
>DASTVC010000907.1:0-5625 GCA_035759295.1 Longimicrobium sp.
GCTGAGAGTGCGTTTAAGAAACGTGGTTCTTTCGGATACACGCGGTTGATTTCCTGAAAGGGTGTTGCTAAACCTTACCGGCTCCCACCGGAGGCACACTGTCATCCTGAGGGAGCGCACGCCCGTAACTTTCATAACCAAGAAGCTTGCGCGCGACCGAAGGATCTTTGTCGGGTCGCGCGAAGCCCAGCCCTCGGGATCCGTTCAAGTCCCTCAGTCAGGCAGACAAGGTCCTTCAGTCGGCGCCAACCCTTTGCCTGAAAGGAGGTTGCGGAGCGGCGCCTCCCTCAGGAAGTCAACGCTTGTGGACGGTTTGGCAACACCCTCTCAGGAAATCAACGGTCTTGTTTGGATCTGCATCGTCTGGATGCGAAGCGCCCCGCCCGGCAGGCTGCCGGGCGGGGCTCTTACGTCTTGTCCGACGATGGCGATCAGGCGGTGACGTACGCCAGCTCGGCCAGGTCGTCGGTCAGGCGGATGCCTTCGGCGCCCGCGAAGGGGGCGGGGACGCCGGGGCCGCCGACCACGATCTCCGTCTCCGCAGGCGCGCCATCGCGCAGGGAGCGCATGAGCGCGTGGAAGTCGGCGATGGGCATGGTGTTGACCAGCGACGTGCAGAACAGCGCCGGGCGCCGCTGCTGCAGGATGCGGTGGATTTCGCCGATGGGCACGTTGGGGCCCAGGTACACCACCTTCCACCCGCGCGTGGCCAGGTGGATGGTGGCCGCCAGCAGCCCGCACTCGTGCTGCTCGCCGGGCACGCCGGCACACACGGCCTCGGGGCCGCGAGCGGCGCCGGTGTCCAGGTCCTCGATGATCCCCGCCAGCTTTTCGCGGATGAACGCGCTGGCGAAGTGCTCCTCGCCCACGCCGCACTCATTGGCCTCCCACAGCTCGCCCACCTGGCGCAGCACGGGGAGCAGCACCTCTTCCACGCGGCGCTCCGGCGGCAGGCGCATTACCTCCTGGTACGCGTCCAGCGCCCCGCGCCGGTCGAACGAGACCAGCGCCTCGAGCATCCGGAAGCGCGCGTCGCGCACGGAGGGGCCGCCGGCGTCGGCTGGCAGCGGCTCGTTGCCGCGGCGCACCCGGCTGATGGCCTCGCCAATCGTAAGTCCCTCATCCACAAGGACCTTGATGCGCGAGAGCATCGCCACGTCCTCGTCCGTGTACAGCCGGTAGCCGGACCCGGTGCGGTCCGGCGCCACCAGGCCGTAGCGGCGCTCCCATGCGCGCAGCGTGGCCGGGTTGATCCCGGTAAGGTGGGCAACGCGTTTGATGCGGTAGCTCATTGTCGTTTCTGCGGATACTTCCTGCGCAGGTGATGCGGATGCGCCCGGCCCCACCAAGGCCCTGGCGCGCTGTCACTTCCCGGACCGGCGCGCGGCTGTCGCAACCCCCGTACCCGCGGGGACAGAGACCCGCATTCCAGGCTTGCTGTTACGTCCCGGAGCGCGCGATGCGGACGATGAGAATGTAACGATGCACGAATTTCATTAGACAAGCCTTGTAGCGCAAGGTGCCCGTTGCACTTTCCGCTCCACGCCAGGCCGGTGCGCCAGCCGGTGGTTCATTCCGCGGCGAAGTCCGGGTGCACGCCGATGGTACCGGCGGCCTGCAGCCGCTCCAGCATGTAGCAGAAGGTCTCGCTCTGCAGGGGAAAGCGGATGCGGTAGGCTCGGCGCCAGATGGCGTAGACCAGCCGCACCACCTCCTGCGCCGGAAGGTCCGTGCGGGCGTCGGCCAGCGGCTCGCGGTACAGCACGTATTTTCCCTCGGAGCGGCGCTGCATCCAGGGGTGGAAGTAGGGAAAGCCGAAGGGAATCACCTGTCCCGCGCCAACGAGCGTCCGCAGCCACGGGCTGCCGCTGCGCACCTCGCCCACGATCCATGCCGGGTCCGCGCCGTTCTTCCGCTGGGCCTCGGCGCGGATGGAATCCACCAGGTGCCCGCGCAGGCCGCGCCCCAGCAGCTTGCCGCGCAGGTCCTGCCGCACGGCCAGGTAGGTGATGAAGCCGGCGTTCACTCCCTCCAGGTAGATCCCGGCCGCCGCGGCCGCCGCGCGCCCGCCCTCATCCACCATCGCCAGCAGATGGGCGTCGCCGCCGCTGGGCATCCCCCGCCGCCGCTCCTCGATCTCCGAAAGCAGGTCGTTCACCGGCTGCACGTCGCCGATGGAGGTGGAGATCATCTCCAGCGCCTCCGTGGCCAGCGGCGCGCGCTCGTCATCGATCGTCACCACCCGATAGCCGTCGTCCGCCGTCACGCCGTGGCCTCCCCGAGAGGCAGCCGGAACAGGCGCGCCGCGTTGCGCCATAGCAGCCCTTCGCGCTCCTCGTCCGTCATCTCCAGCTTGTCCACGAAGCGCAGGTAGCTCCCCACGTCGCTGATGGGCCAGTCTGTGCCGAACATCAGCTTTTCCGGGTCGTTGATGAAGGCGATGGTGTCGTTCACGCAACGCAGGGCAAAGCGCTCGTAGCGCGGCTGGAACTCGCCCAGCGTAAGGCCGCAGATGTCGCCCATCACGTTGTGGTTCTTGTAGATGACCTCCATGGCGTCCGTGAACCACGGATTGCCCAGGTGGCAGATGACGAACGTGGTCTCGCGGAAGTCCACCGCGATGTCGTCCACCGACAGCGGATGCGTAAGGCGGACCTTGGCGAGCGGGTTGAAGGTGTCGCCCGTGTGGATCATCACCGGCACGCCGAACTCCCCCGCCAGCTCGTAGACGGGGTGCAGCTCGCGGTCGTGCAGGTGGAACGGCTGGTAGCCGGGGTACAGCTTGAGCCCGCGGATGCGTCCGGCGGCGAGGAGGCCACGCAGCCGGGCCATCTGGCCGGCGTCCAGCCGCGGCACGTCCACGCCGGCGACCACGCTCAGGCGCGGGTCGTCTTCCACCTCCGCCAGCATCTCCTCCGGCGTGCAGCGGTCCTCGTTGCTCACGTACGAGGTAAGGACCATGGCGTGCGCGATGCCGTTCGCGTCCATCTCCGCCAGCAGCGCCGCGTGTCGCTCGGGGAGGGTGGACGGCTGGTCCTCGGTGTAGCGGTTCAGGTGCGTGTGGCAGTCGATGATCACCGGCTCCGCGGGGTTGTGGGTGTGGCGTAGGGCGGGGCAGGGAGCGTACCAGCGGAAGGGGCAGGGTGGGGTGGCGCTACGAAATCGTTCGAGCTGCGTCCGCGGCGGCCCCCTCTCCCGGCCTCTCCCCCGCAAACAACGCGGGAGAGAGGTGACGCGAGCCGAGTCTCCGGAGCGGAGCCGGAAAGGCTGATGCGAACTACAGCCTGCCGAAGCGCGATCGAATTCTCCCCTTTCTCCCGCGCAGCGGGGGAGAGGGGCCGGGGGAGAGGGGGCCTGTCGGGCGCCAGTTGGATGCTTGTCGAAACGCGAAGTCCCGTCGACGCATCGGTGGCGGACGGGATCTGTCGACGCGGGATCGAATCCTCTCCCCCATGCAGTTTATGGGGGAGAGGCCGGGAGAGGGGGGCGCCCGCGGACGCAGCCGGATCCCTGCCGAGATCGAACTTTCGCCGCTACGTCGCCGCCCCCGCGCTTCCCGCGTTCCCGGCGTTCTCGGCCGCGATGGCCTTGAGCGCGGCGTTGGTCTGCGCGTTCTGGGCGGCCACGTTGTGGAACAGAAAGCCCTGGGTAAAGTGCACCCCCAGCCGCTTTACCGTCTCCCACTCCTCCTCGCGCTCCACGCCTTCCGCGATCACCTTGATGTTGTGGTCGTTGGCGAACTGCACCATCGTCTCCACCAGGTTCTGCTTCATGAAGTTGGCGTCGATGCCGCTGATGAGCGAGATGTCGAGCTTGATGAAGTCCGGCTCCAGGTTGGCGATGCTCCCCAGCCCCGCGTATCCGCTTCCCGCGTCGTCCACGGCGAACCGGAAGCCGCGGTCGCGGAACTCCTTGAGATAGCCCTGGAAGGTGGGGTAGTCGGTGATGGCCGTGCGCTCCGTGATCTCCAGCACGATGCGGCTGGGGTCATCGACGCCCAGGTCGTCCAGGTCCAGGTAGCGAAAGGTGGGGTCGCGAAAGTCGTGCGGGTCGATGTTGATGAACAGCAGGTGCTCCGGCTTCAGCTGCTCGTCCATCCCCTCGATGGCCTTGCGCCGGCACAGCCGCGAAAGCTCCCAGATGAGGTTGGCCTCCTCCGCCACCCCGAACATCACCTCCGGCGAGCGCAGCGCGCGGTGTACGCCGCGGGCCAGTGCCTCGTACCCGAACACCTCGCGCGTTTCCGTGACCACGATGGGATGGTAGACGATGTAGACGGCGCCCTCGCGCAGCGTGTCCTTTAGCCCCGCCACCTTGCGCGCCCGCTCGCGCGATTCCACGCTGCGCGCCGCCTGGGCCGCCTCGCGGATGCCCCGGTAGATGATGCGCTCGGTGCGGATCTTGGGATTGCGGAAGAGCGTCACGGAGCCCACGTAGATCTCGAAGAGCCCCGCGATGTCCTCGCCGTGCTCCGTCTCCAGCCGCGCGCGCACGTCCGTCTCCAGCGCCACCGCCATCTCGTTGATGCGCTTCTCGGCCTCTTCCTGCGCGATGTCGGCGAAGAAGATGAAGTCGTCGTCGCCGGTGTGGCTTACCATCATGGCGCTGTCGCCGTCGTAGCGCGCGTAGAAGTCGCGCACGGCGCTGGCGGTGGTCTGCAGCACCTCGTCCAGCTTTTCCCAGCCGTAGATCTCTTCCAGCTTGCTGTAGCGGACGAACTCGATGTACAGCAGCGTCAGCCGGCCGCGGTTGTCCAGCATCTCGCGGCCGCGCTCGATCATCACCGGCAGGGTGGGAAAGCCCGTGAAGCGGTCGTACAGCAGCTCTTCGTAGCGCAGGTGGTCGGCCGCGTCCTGGGCCTGTTTGGGCGGAACGGTGCGCGCCAGCCGCTCGCACGCGCCCTCGATGCGCGCGGCGAGCTCCATCTCCCCCGCACCGGACAGCACCCACTCCTCGGCGCCCTCGCGGATGGCCTGGCGCGCCTCTTCCTGGTCGCGCGCCACGACGACGACGGCAATGCCGCGCGCCCCCGCCTCGTCGCGGGTGCGCTCCAGCAGGCCGCGGCGCATCTCCAGCACGGCGGCGTCGGGGTGCGTGCGCAGCAGGGAGAAGAACTGGTCGTCGTTGGCGGCGCTGCCGCCGCCGGCGGGCTGCACCAGGGTCAGCTCGGCGCCCGTTTGCGCCGCGGCGGCCTCCAGGCGTGCGCGCAGCCCCTCGTCCGAGGCATATCCGACGATCCTCACGCCTGGCTGCCCCGGGCGGCGAGGTTGCGGGTCACCTTGTCCATCAGCTCCTTGAAGTCCACCGGCTTGACCACGTAGTCGTCCGCGCGGGAGCGCAGCCCTTCCATCTTGTCCTCGAAGCCGCCCTTGGCGGTTACCATCACCACCTTGGTGTCGCCCAGCTGCGGGTGCTGCTTGATCACGCGGCACACCTCCCAGCCGTCCATCCCGGGCATCATCACGTCCAGCAGCACCAGGTCGGGCCGCACCTCTTCCATCCGCGCCAGCGCGGTGCGCCCGTCGCGCGCCTCGGCCACCGTAAAGCCGCGCGACTCCAGGAACGCGCGCAGAATCTCGACGTTGTCACTGTTGTCGTCCACCACCAGGATGGTGGTCTTGCCGT
>DASTVC010000908.1:0-5217 GCA_035759295.1 Longimicrobium sp.
CCCGACGGCGGCGTGGCCCGGCTGCGCGTGCACGGCTGGTCGCAGCCCACCTTTACGAAGTTCGCGCTGGAGGGCGGCGAGGTGGACCTGGCGGCGCTGGAGAACGGCGGATGGGTGCCGGCATGCAGCGACATGTTTTACGGCCACCGCCAGAACCTGATCCTGCCCGGCCGGTCGCGCTTCATGGGGGATGGATGGGAGACGCGCCGCCGCGGCCCCGGGCACCACTGGAGCGTCGTCCGCCTGGGCGCGCCGGGCGCCATCCACCGCATCGAGCTGGAGACGGACTTCTTCATGGGGAACGCCCCCGTGGCCGTTTCGCTGGAAGGGATCCACGCGCCGGGGGCCGTGATGGCCGACCTGAACGCGCCGGATGCGGGGTGGGTGCCGCTGCTGGACCAGATCCGCCTGCAGCCGCACACGCGCCACCGCTGGGAAGATGAAGTGCGACCGATCGGTCCCGTTACCCACGCGCGGCTGAACATCTTTCCGGACGGCGGCGTGGCGCGGCTGCGGCTGTGGGGCACCCTGGCGTCGCCGCACAACTCGTGACCGGCCTGGCGCGGCTGAACGCCCTTCCCGCCGCGCGGGCGGAGGCCGATCTGCTCACCTGCTGCGGGTCGCGCGAGTGGGCGCACCGGGTGGCCGCGCTGCGCCCCTTTGCCAGCGGCGATGCGCTGTTCGACGCCGCCGAGGTGGTGTGGTGGGCGCTTGACCGCGAGGACTGGCTGCAGGCGTTCCGCAGCCATCCGCGCATCGGGGAAAAGAAGGCGGAGGCGGGGCAGACGGGGCGCGAGCAGGGATGGTCGCGCGGCGAGCAGGCGGGGATGGATGCCGCCGCCGACGCCACCCGCCGCGCCCTGGCCGACGGCAACCGCGCCTACGAGGAGCGCTTTGGCCACATCTACCTTGTCTGCGCCACGGGAAAGTCGGCGGATGAGCTGCTGTCGATCCTGACGCACCGCCTGCACAACGATCCCGAAGTCGAGCTCCGCGTCGCCGCCGGCGAACAGGCCAAGATCACCCGCCTGCGCCTGGAAAAGCTGCTCGCAGGGCTGAGCGGGGCTTCGAGTGATTCGCACAACAGGACGTTGACTTCCTGAGGGAGCGCCGCACGATTTTCTGATACTCCGTACCCGGCGCGCGACCGAAGGACCTCGCGTGGGCAACGCCGGCACCGGATGCATGTGCCGATGCCGCGGTTACAATCCGCGAAGGCGGATTTTGCGATTTTCCAGCGGCGAATTCATTCGCTCCAGGGCCTCGCTGCTGCTTGCCCCAGCGTCGACCCATCTCATCCAATCCCGATCGAACATGAGCGGAATCACCACGCACGTGCTGGATACCTCGCGCGGGCGCCCGGCGGCGGGCGTGCCGGTGCGGCTGGAGCGCGGCGCCGCGGTGCTGGGCAGCGGCCGCACCGACGCCGACGGCCGCCTGCGCGACCTCCTCCCTCCGCATTTGCAGCTGCACACCGGCGCGTACCGCCTGGTTTTCGAGACGAGCGTCTACTTCCGCGAGCAGGGGGTGGAGGCGTTCTATCCGCACGTGGCCATCGACTTCGAGATCCGCGACGCCGCGCAGCACTACCACGTGCCGCTGCTGCTGAGCCCCTTCGGCTACTCCACCTACCGCGGCAGCTGACGATCCCATGAGCCCCGCCGTCCGAGAGCTGCTGGACCTTGTCTTTCGCTGGGTGCACGTGATCGCCGGGATCATGTGGATCGGCAACTCCATGCTGTGGAACTGGATGGACCGCAACCTGGAGCCCTCGAAGGACGCGACGCCGGGGATCCAGGGCGAGATCTGGCTTCTTCACAGCGGCGCGTTCTACTACGTACAGAAGGACGCGCGGGGGTGGGACCAGACACGCCCGCTGCACTGGTTCAAGTGGCAGGCGTACACCACCTGGCTGAGCGGCGCCGCGCTGCTGATCGTGGTCTACTACCTGAGCGCGGGCGCGCTGCTGCTGGATGCGTCCGCGTCGGGACTGAGCCACCTGCAGGCCGTGGGGATCGGGGCGGGGGTGGTAATCGGCGGATGGGTCGTGTACGACATGCTGCTCGCCCGCGTCCTGGACCGCGCGGGCGCGATGGGGGCGGTGATCGGGCTGGCGGCGGTGATGGGCGTGGCGTACGGGCTGGCGCAGGTCTTCAGCGGCCGGGCGACGTTCCTGCACGTGGGCGCCATGCTGGGCACGCTGATGGCGGCCAACGTGGCGCACCACATCATGCCCTCGCAGCGCGCGCTGGTGCGCGCGGTGGAGAGTGGCGGCCAGCCGGATCCGAAGTACGCCAAACGCGCCAAGTCGCGCTCCATCCACAACAACTACATCACCTTCCCGGTCATCGTGCTCATGCTGAGCAGCCACTTTCCCGGGATCTACGGACACCGGCTCAACTGGCTGCTGCTGGGCATCCTGGCGCTGGGCGGCGCGTCGGTGCGCCACATCCTGAACGTGCGCTTCGGCTGGCCGCGGTGGAAGCCCGCGCTCGCCGCCGCCATCGCCGCCACGCTCGCCGCGCTCTACCTGGTCGGCGCGCCCCGCGCCCGGGCGGCGACGGCGGCGGATGGAGACCGTCCGGTCTCGTTCGGCGAGGCGAACGCGGTGCTGCAGAAGCGCTGCGCCGCCTGCCACAGCGCCAGCCCCGCGGACCTTACCTTCGGCGTGGCCCCCGCGGGCGTGATGTTCGACACGCCGGAGCAGGTGCGCAGCCGCATCGAGCGCATCCGCGCCCGCGCCGTGGAAACGCAGACCATGCCGCCTGCCAACAAGACGCACATCACCCCCGAAGAACGCGCCCTCCTCGGCCGCTGGATCGCCCAGGGCGCGCCGATGGATTGATGCACGCGATGGGGTCGCTACGTGGGAGCCATCCGCGGATGCAGCCCATGCGTGCTCGCCCACTTTCGGACGGCGGAATGGGCTTGACGCAGATCGTCCCCAAACTCCAAGAGGGCTTCCGCGGTGACGGCATCCATCGGCAGGCACTCGTCCGGTCCCTTACGGTCCAGCTCGATCGCGAGGCAGGCAATCGCCTCGAAAGCCCCAAAGCGCGCCGCCAGCATCTCCAGCACCCGCATGGGCGAGGCGATTGCGCCGTTCTCGTCCGAGGTCATCATCCTCCGCCTCCTTTCTCCCAATGCACCCTGATAGTTGGTGGACACGGGCGCGCGCAGGGCGGTAGCGTCCGTTATGGCTCACTCTGATTCCGATCCGCCGTTCGGTGCCGTGCTGCGCAGTCTTCGCCAGCAGCGCGGCTTCACCATCGAAGAAGCCGCCAAGCGCGGTGACGTGACCGCGAACTACTTGGGCGATGTCGAGCGCGGGCAGCGAAATCCCACTATGAAGGTGGTAGCCCGGATTCTCGCCGGGATGCACATCTCATGGTCCGAATTCGCCGCCGTTCTTGAGGGTGTGGAAATCTAGTTCTGCTTCCACCCTCATAATTGGTGAAGGTAAGCGCGTTTCCTCCGACTGGCAAGGCTTCCATGCGCGTCTCCACCGTCTGCCTTGCAGGACTGCTGTGTCTCGGCGCCTGTGGAAACGAGGAAAATTCCGGCGATAAGTCCACCGCCGACGAAACTCCGGCCCAGTCGGCCGGTGCGCCATCGGCCGACTCCGCGCTGCCGGCCGGCGTGTCGCCCGCAGCTGTAGAGAGTGGTACCATCAGCAGCGTCTACACGTCGCTGGAAAAGGACTGCCGGCTGATCGAGGTGGACGAGGAGTCGGAGAGCAGCGCCCAGCGCTGCCCCGGCACGGCGGGGTACGAGCTGAAGGTGATGGAAGGCGACCTGCGGATGTCGATCGACATCATCACGCCGGACGGACAGCCGCACGAGCTGAACTACTGGAGCGTCATCACCAGCGGCTTCTCATCGCTGGGCCCGCGCGCCGAGTGGCGGATGCGGGGCGGCCGGCCCATCGCGCTCATCGTGCGGGTGAACGCGTCCGAGAATCCGGAAAACGCCTCGCAGCTCACGTCCTACCTCGCCGTCGCCAAGATCACCCCGCGGGAGATCTGCGTCACCGACCGCATCGCCCCCGCCCCCAACGCCAACGAAGCCGCCCGTGCCGCCGCCGACAGCTCCGCCGGCCGCACGTGCATCACCGAAGTCCCGTAAGGATAAGCAGCGTAACTTCTTGCGCGCACCAGCCGTACGATCTGGTGTCCGAGCCTGTCACCGCAACCTCCGGATGGAGAAGCAGATGGATGAGAGCCCCGCGGACGAGTGGGTGGTGCTGCGCAACTGCGGCTACATGCACGAGGCCGAGCTGATCGTCGCCGTGCTGGACGCCGAGGGCGTCGACGCGTTCCTCCCCGATGCGCAGATGGCTGGTGGAACCGGGCTTACGGGCCTGATTCAGGGCGTCCGGGTGCTCGTCCGCGCCTCGGACCTGGAGGCTGCGAACGAGGCGCTGTCCACGATGCACGACGAAGAGCTGCCCGGCGACGAGATGGTCGATGATTTCCCGGAGTGACCCCGGCATACACGTCGCAGGCCCACAGGTGAAACGTAACAGCCCCGCCGGATGATGAATCCGGCGGGGCTGCTGCGTTTCCGTCTGCGTCATCCCAAGGATTCGAAGTATCCTCACCCCTGCCGGTTGCGGAGGATCTGGAGGAAGGAGCGGCCGCGCAGCTCGTCCAGCGTAAGGCCGGTCATCTCTCGCGCCTCGTCTTCGGTAAGCGCGCCGCTGTTGATGCCGCGCGCGAAGTAGTTCAGCAGGCCCTGGCCGGTGGCGGCGTCGTCGAACACGTCGCCGACCAGGGTGGCCTGCGCCGCCTTGTCCACGAAGTTGCGCAGCCGCTGCGCCGCCAGGTCCAGCCCCTCCAGAAAGAACGCGAACACGGCGGCGTAGCGCGTGGGCAGCTGCGCCGGGTGCAGGTCCCAGCCCTGGTAGAAGCCGTTGACCAGCGAGTGGCGCACGTCGTCGGCGTGCAGGCGCCACGCGGCGTGCACGACGGGCGTCGCCCCGATGGGCATGACGTTGGTCGCCCCGTCGGAGAGCCACAGCCCGGTGCCGGCGAAGGCGAGCTTCATCATGTGCTTGGCGAAGTCGCACGCCGGGTGGCGCATGCGCTGGAAGGCCGCCGTGATCTCGTTGCCCGCGGTGTAGTCGTAGGTGCCGAAGTGCGCCGCGGCGCAGCGCCCCCGCGCCGCCTCGACGAGCAGGGGCAGCGCGCACTCGCCGCGGGCGTTGATGATGGACTG
>DASTVC010000909.1:0-6936 GCA_035759295.1 Longimicrobium sp.
ACCAGGACGCCGGCTACGAAGACTCGTGGCTGCGCGGCGACATCGACCTGCCGGCCACGGTGGACGAGGACCTCTCCACCAAGCCCGGCGTGCAGGAGCAGTTCCGCAACCTGTTCGCCGTCACGGGGCTGCTGGACACGCCGGAGAAGAAGCGCAACTACCTGAACTTCTACGGCAACCTGATGAAGTCGTCCGACGCCTACCTGGTGGAGGTGCTGGACGCGCTGCATGCGCGGGGGCTGCACGACCACACGGTCGTCATCCGCACGGCGGACCACGGCGAGATGGGCCTGGCGCACGGCGGCCTGCGGCAGAAGAACTTCAACTTCTACGAAGAGTCGCTGCGGGTGCCGCTCATCTTTTCCAACCGGCGGCTGTATCCTGAAGCGGCCAAAAGCGATGCGCTGGTCTCGCACGTGGACTTTCTCCCCACGCTGGCCAGCCTGTTCAACGCGCCGCGCGCCGACGCGCGTTGGCAGGGGGTGGACTACTCGCGCAAGGTTCTCCACCCCGAGTCGGCCAGGCCGCCGCAGCGCTACGTCGTCTTTACCTGGGACGACTGGCAGGCCGGGCAGAGCTCGGGCCCGTACCTTACGCCGCCCAACCACATCGTCAGCATTCGCGAGGAGCGGTGGAAGCTGGCCAAGTACTACGACGCGACGGGGAACATCCCTACGCAGTGGGAGATGTACGACCTGCTGACGGACCCACTGGAGAGCACCAACCTGGCGTGGCGGGACTACCCTCGCACGCTGGAGCAGGAGGCGCACTTCCGCCGGCTGAAGCGGCGCCTGGCCAGGATCCAGAAGACGCGCCTGCAGCCCCTCCCCACCACCGACACCCGTTCCGTCGAGTCGCACCAGCCCCCCGCCCCGTCGAGCTGACCACGGCGCGGCCGTTCGTCGGATGGACATCGGGGAGGAGCCGCCGGGCACCTCCCCGATTCTCATTCCGTACCGCCTTTACCGAACTGTGCGCATCGCATAGATTTGCGCCTCGCTGACCTCCCGATTCACCCCACGGCGGTGCCATGAGCCAGACCTGTCCGTCCTGCGACGCCCCGGCGTCCGGACGTTTTTGCCCCCAGTGCGGGGTTGCCATCGACGCGCAGTGCCGCGAGTGCCAGAACCCGCTGCCGGCCGGCGCCCGCTTCTGCAATCAGTGCGGCGTCCCGGTGAGCGCGGCCGCGGCGCCGGCCCGCGCCAGGCAGCCCGCGCTACCGTGGGCCATCGCGGGCGTGGCCGTGGTGGTGCTGGCGGCCATGACCATCCTTCCCCGCATCTCCGGCGACGAGGCGCAGCAGCCCGCCCCGCTCGCGCAGCAGCAGGCCGCCGCGCCGGGCGATCCGTCGTCCGTGGACCTGGCCAGCATGACGCCGCGCGAGGCCGCGGACCGGCTCTTCAACCGGGTGATGCAGGGGCTCTCGGCCGGCGACAGCACCGAAGTCACGCGTTTCGCGCCGATGGCCATCCAGGCGTACGGCATGGTTCCCGAGCGCGACGCCGACCTGCACTACCACCTGGGCGAGCTGTACCGCGTAACGGGCAACGCCCCCTCCGCGCGCGCCCAGGCCGACTCCATCCTGGCCACCGATCCCAAGCACCTGTTCGGCCTGTACGGCGCCGCCCGGGCCGAGGAGCTTCGCGGCGACCAGAGCGCGGCCAAGGGGATGTACCAGCGCTTCCTGGACGCCTACGCCGCCGAGGTCGCCCGCAACCTGCCGGAGTACCAGGAGCACTCGCAGGGCCTCCCCAGCATGCGCGCCTCCGCACAGCAGGCCGTCGGCAGCTGACCGTCAGATGGGTAACGAAGGAAGAGGACGCGGATGAGTTCATCCGCGTCCTCTCCTTTTTCAGGCTCATCGCGGATTTCGTTGCACGCCACGCACGGCAAGAAGCTGTGTTGGCGAGTTCACCGGGCGCGACGCCGTGGCCTGCACGTCCCCCAAGGCGGGGCGCACCGAGCTTCCCTGGAAACGTCGGGAACTGCAGTCGGGTGGAAGCGAGGCAGGGGGCCATCCGCGTTTTTTCTGGCAACCCCTTTCCCGCCGTGGCGCCCCACAGCCCACCATTCCGGCTTCACCCGATGCGCGATCCCGCGAACCGACCGCTGGCACGAACTTCTGCGGGAGCGGCCCCCGGCCTTCTCGCGGGCCCGGGCTTCACGAGATCGCGCATCGGGTGTTCGTGAAGGCCGGCGCCAGTGCGCTTACGGCAGACGTCGCCGCCGGGCAGGGGACGTGGATGGCGGGATAGGTGTCTCCCAAAAAAACGCGGATGGCCCCTTGCCGCGCTTCCATCCCTCCGACGTTCCCGACAGGTCCACACACGTGTGGAGCACCCCCCGCCCGCCGTCGTGCCCCGACACCATTCCACTGCATCGCGGGTCATCTCGCCCCCTGGAGGGCGTGATGTGGAGCCTGCAACCCAATCCGCGATGGACCTTTTTCTCCGCGGCTCCGCGTGATCCCTACCCCATCAGCTGGATTGCGACACCGGCGGCCACGGACGCGGCGAGCGTCGGAATCATCCCCCACTTCAGGCGGAACAGGGCGAACGCGGCGCCCAGCGCGATGAGCAGCGACGCCACGCCCAGCGTGCGCCAGTCGGGGACCAGGAAGTGGAGCGGGCCCGCGCCGGCCTCGTCCACACGGGCAAAGAGGACGTGCAGCGAGAACCAGATGGCCAGGTTCAGGATCACGCCCACCACCGCCGCCGTGATCCCCGCCAGCGCCGCCGAAAGCCCGCGGTTGCCGCGCAGCCGCTCCACGTACGGCGCCCCCGCGAAGATGAAGAGGAACGAGGGCGCAAAGGTGACCCACGCGGTGATCGTGGCGCCCAGCAGGCCGGCCAGCAGCGGCGGCAGCGGCCCCGGATCGCGCCAGGCGCCCAGGAACGCGACGAACTGCACCACCAGGATCAGCGGGCCCGGCGTGGTCTCCGCAAGCCCCAGCCCGTCCAGCATCTCGCCCGGGCCCAGCCACCCGTAGTGGTTCACCGCATGCTGCGCCACGTACGCCAGCAGCGCGTACGCCCCGCCGAACGTCACCGTGGCGGCGTGGCCAAAGAACACCCCCTCCGTAACCCACACGCTCCCCGTTCCAAACAGCAGCGCCAGCAGTGCGACCGGCGCCCACCAGAGCACGAAGCAGATGGCCGCCACGCGCGCCGTCCGCCTCCACCCCACCCGCGCGCCCGCTGCCGGGCCGTCCGTTACGATCGTCTCCGCAGCGGCATCGCGACCCAGCATCCACCCAGCCACCCCCGCGCCGAGCACCACGATGGGGAACGGGATGGCGAGCAGCGACAACGCGACGAACGCCGCCGCAGCGATCGCTACGGAGCCGCGCCCGTTCAGCGCGCGCCTGCCGATGCGGACGAGCGCCTCTGCCACGACGGCGATGATGGCGGCTTTCAATCCGAAGAACAGCGCGGCGACGACAGCCGTTTCCTGGAAGGCGGCGTAGAGCGCGCTCAGCGTGGAGAGAATGACGAAGCCGGGGAGGATGAAGAGGATGCCGGCCGCCAGCCCCCCGCGGATGCCGTGCATCATCCACCCCACGTAGGTGGCCAGCTGCTGCGCCTCGGGCCCCGGCAGCAGCATGCAGAAGTTAAGCGCGTGCAGAAAGCGCGGCTCATCCACCCACCCCTTTTCCTCCACCACGATGCGGTGCAGGACGGCGATCTGTCCCGCCGGCCCGCCGAAACCCAGCACGCCGATGCGCGCCCACGTGGGCAGGGCTTCGCGCAGGGTCACGGGCGCGGGCGGGGCGGCGGCGGAAGAAGCCGGGGGCGGGGGATGCATGGCGCGGACGATAGCCACGGCTTTCATCGTCCACAACCGGCGGCTGAAACTCTCCGGCGGCGGCCCGCGTAGGGAGCCACGTCGGAGAAGTGAACCCACACTGAAAGGATCTGGCGATGTTCGCCTCGAGTTATAAGAAGGTCGTGCGCAAGGTGATGTCGGCGCTCATGCTGGCCCCCGCGGAGGTTCCCGGTCTTGCCGGGTGGCGCAACACGGCGCGCTGACCCCACCGCCCGCACAACGCGACGAGGCGCGAGGCCATCCGGCCCCGCGCCTCGCGCGTTTTACGGTACAGACCAACCCCACCGTTGACTTCCTGAGGGAGCGCCCGCTCCCAACCTGCCCCAACTCAACCGCCCGCGCGCGACCGAAGTACCTCCTCTCGGCCTCCTCGGAGCGCGCCTTCAGGCGCGGCGTGCCCGTCCTCGCGTGAGCGGGTAAACCCGCCGCTGGGACAGCGGAAAGCCCCGCCCTGGCCGCTGGCGCGTCCATGCGGGGCTTCACCTGCTCGCGTGGGCCACGCCCCCGCGTCTTTATCGCCTACAAAAAGAGCATGTCATTTCGAAGGAGGCGCCGCGTGGACCCGTCCTTTACTCCAGACCTTGGCGCCGACTGAGAAATCTAGCGTCGGATGCTCGTGACCTGTCGAACCGCCGGGTACCCGCGGCGTCCGCCACCAAGTCCGTCCGGCCGCGGAGTAGCCGCGGGGATCTGTGCGGGCTGCCGCATCCACCCTCCAGGTGGCCGACGGTAGATTCCTCGGCCCTGCAACCATTCGCGCGTAGTGAAGGGACGGTGTGGCCGGGCCTCGGAATGACATGCTCTCGCGCGTCTGCGGCTCCCCGGCAAAGCCGGATCCACCTGCTCCCGTGGGCCACGCCCGCACTCCATCGAAGGCCCGTCGTGGTGCTGGCGAGGTCCTTCGGTCGCGCGCCGGGTTCGCGGCGAGAGGACGGTCCCGCGCGGCTCCCTCAGGAAGTCAACGGAGGGGTGTTCGTATCCGCGGCGGCGAAGGCGGCGGTGAAGACGTCGCGGGCGGACTGGAGGATGCGGTCGCTGAGCGCGGGGTCGCCGACGGCGCGGGAGAGCATCACGGCGCCGGCCAGGCCCGACATCAGCGCCAGCGCGCGGTCCGTGCGGTCGGCGCCGCCCGCCTCGGGGAGCGCGCGGGCAAGGGTGGCGATGCTCTCGTTGAAGCTCTCGGTAAAGGCGCCGCGCACCTCGGGGGCGTCGTGGCGCGCGAGCTCCGCGGCCAGGGTGGGGAGAATGCAGCCGGTGCCGGGATCGTCGCGGTGCGTGCGGCTGGCGTAGGCGCGGATGAACGCCGCCAGCCGCTCCTCGCGCGGCGCCTGCCGCGCCGTCTCGATCAGCCGGGTGGATGACTCGCGGAGGGCGATGCGGCACGCCTCGGCCACCAGCTGGTCCTTGTTGCGAAAGTGCGCGTAGAACCCGCCGTGCGTGAGCCCCGCGCGCCCCATCAGCTCCGGCACGCTCACCCCCGCGACGCCCTCCTCACGAAAAGCGCGCGCCGCCGCGCTCACGATCTGCTCGCGCGTCCGCTCCTTGTGCCCCTCCGGGTACCGCACCATCAGCCCTTCTCCTTGCCCGGTCTAAAGACCATGCACGTCGTGGTGGCGTGCGCGTACAGCCGGCCCTCCGCGTCCGTCAGCCGCCCCTCCGCCGTGGCCACGCGGCCGCCCACGTGGATGGTGCGCCCCTCGCAGAACACGCGCCCGGTGTCGCGGGTGAGCGGGCGGACGAGGTTGATCTTGAACTCCAGCGTGGTGTACCCCGCGCCCGCCGGCAGCGTGGAGTGCACCGCGCACGCCATCGCCGAGTCCGCCAGCGTGGCGGCCAGCCCCGCGTGCACCACGCCGATGGGGTTGTAGTGGTACTCGTCGGGGTCCGCGTAGAACACCACGCGCCCCTCCTCCACCTCGTGCATCCCGATCCCCAGCGTGGCCATGATGGGCGGTGGCGGCAGCTCGCCGCGCTCCATCGCCCGCAGGTAGTCCATCCCGCTCAGCCGGGCGCCGGCCTGCGCGCCCGGAAGGGGATCCTGCCACGTGATCGTCCGCGTGCGGACCGCCGCCTCGTCGCTCACCCGTATCCTCTCGTCAGATGCGTTCGATGACCGTCGCCACGCCCTGCCCGCCCGCGATGCAGAGCGTGATGAGCGCGGTCGCCAGGCCGCGGCGCTCCAGCTCATCCAGCGCGGTGCCCAGCAGGATCGCGCCCGTCGCGCCCAGCGGGTGCCCCAGCGCGATGGCGCCGCCGTTCACGTTCACCCGCTCCGGATCGATCCCCAGCCGGCGGATGGTCTGCAGCGGCACGGCGGCGAACGCCTCGTTGATCTCCCACAGGTCGATGTCCGCCGGCTGCATCCCCGCCTTGCGCAGCGCCTTGCGAGCCGCCTCCGCGGGCGCGGTGAGCATGAGCACCGGGTCCTCGGCGAACGTCGCCATCGAACGGATGCGGGCGCGCGGCCGCAGCCCATGCTCGCGCACGTACGCCTCCGACGCCAGCAGCACCGCCGCCGCGCCGTCCACGATGCCGCTGGAGTTTCCGGCGGTGTGCAGGTGGCGGATTCCGCCCTCCCGTGGGAACCGTGCGAGCGCGATCTCATCGAGCGTCTCGCCGTTCGGCCCCGCCGGCGTGGCGCCCGCGGCCTCGAAGGCGGCGGGGAGCCCGGCCAGCGCTTCAGCAGTCGTCTCCGGGCGCAGGTACTCGTCCTTCTCCAGCGCCACGGCGCCCGTCTCCGGGTCGCGCACGGCGAACAGCGCGCGTCCGAAGCGGCACTCGCGCTGCGCCTGCGCCGCGTTCCGCTGCGAGCGCAGCGCGAAGGCGTCCAGCTCCTCGCGGGTGAAGCCCTCCATCGTCGCGATCAGGTCGGCGCTGATCCCCTGCGGCACCTGCGGATGCTTGCGGCGCAGGTGCGGATTCATCCCGTCGCCCTGGCCGCCGTCGCTGTTCATGGGCACGCGCGACATGCTTTCCACGCCGGCGCCCACCACCACCTCCTGCGCTCCGCTCATCACCCCCATCGCGGCGAAGTTCACCGCCTGCAGCCCCGATCCGCAGTAGCGGTTGAGCGATACGCCGCCCACGTGCAGCGGCCAGTCGGCGGCCAGG
>DASTVC010000910.1:0-6303 GCA_035759295.1 Longimicrobium sp.
AAAAAGGAGGGGCGCCTTGCGGCGCCCCTCCCATCCTGCCCGGCAGGTGTCTGGCGATTACTCGCCGCGCACGCCGCCGGCCTTGACCTCGAGCTGGTACGGCTGGAACTCGCACCCCGGACGGACCGGGATGTACAGCACCTCCGGCGTACCCATGGCGCCGGCCTCGGAGAAGACCGAGACGCCCTGGTAGTCGGCCGTACGCGTCACTTCGCTCACACCGAGCACCCGCGGCAGCCCGTAGCGCACGTACCGGCGCCCGTTCACCGTGATCGGCTCGTTGTTGATGTACCACGTGGCGCCCGCGGCGTAGCCAACGCTCGCCGGGATCGGCTGCCCGTTGTACATGGTGTCGCCCGTCTGCGTGTTGTACTGCGCCGTGATCTCACGCAGCGCGCCGTTCTCCACCACGCACACCCGGATGTCGCGGATGGGGTTGGGCGGCGGCGGCGGCGGAGCGATCACCGGCGGCGGCGGCGGCGCGATCACTGGCGGCGGCAGCGGCGGCGGCGGCGGCGGCGGAATGAGGTTGCCGAACATCGCCTTGAGGCCCAGCACCAGCCGCGGCGTGAAGGTAATCTTGTCTTCAGCGTTCTGCGCGTCCTCGATCACGTGGGCCGGCGAGTCGTAGCCGTGCACCGCGCCCTCGAGGAACAGCGCCAGCGAGCTGCCGATGGGGAACATGTCCACGCCGAAGCCCACCACACCCTGGCCCGTCGTGGCCAGGCTGGGGCGGTCGCTCACGCACACGCCGTTCACCAGCCACTGCGTCACGCCCAGGCACCCCGGGTACACCGACTCACCCGCGACGTTGGCCGTGTACCCGCCGCCGCCCAGGAAGAAGTAGGTCGACGCCATCCAGCTGGACGCGTCTTCCCGGGCGATCCAGGGGCGGAACACCAGGTCCAGGTCGTACAGCCAGCTGTTCACGATGTAGTCGGAATCGAAGTCGACCCCGGCGTCCTCGTTCTCCGGCAGGTTCTGCGGCATGTACGCGCCGTGCAGCCGCAGGCCGATGGTGGGCGTAAAGAAGAACGCCGCCGTGGCCCCGAAGATGGGCGAAAGCTCGGGCGCGAACCCGTCGTCGCGGATCTTGAACCAGTCGGTGCTCCACGCGCCGCCGCCGTAGATTCCGAGGTCGAACGCGCTTGCGCGGGGGCCCGTCATGTCGTCCTGGGCCCGCGCCTGGCCTCCCGTACCCGCGACGAGCGCGGCCGCGAGGAGTGTCGTCAGCAATCGTTTCATGAGTCCTCTTCCGAACCGGGTGATGGATCTTCGTCCCTTCACGTCTTCACCGCCATGACCCTTCCATCGTCACGACTCGGGGACACCAGCCGAAACCATGGCCGCTCCCCTGGCACGTCACCTCTTTCGCGCGAACACCTCCTTGCCCGTGTTGCAGGGGGTCCCGGTCCGGGACCGCAGCGTTTTTCAGAAGGCGACCAGCACGCCGCCCATCACTGCCCCGTACGCCACGTAGCCTGTTACCACGGCCCAGGGGGTGGCGCGCCCCCACTGCAGCCCGAACCGTCCCGGCGGCGGCAGCCGACCCGCCTTTACGCACCCGCTCACCCGCTCCAGCAGCGGAAGGGCGGCGGCGGCCGCCGCCCCCAGCAGGAGCCCGGCGGCGATCCCCGTTCCCCACCCCGCCCCGCCCATGACGCGCATGAGCCCGGCGAACAGCGCGGGGACAACGGAAACGCCCAGCGCCAAGAAAAGAAGGAACCCCACCGTCTCCGTCAAGGGAACGTTTGGCTCGCGGAAGAAGATGCACCCCAACTGGGTGGTGGGGCTGAACCGCGTCAGGTCGAACGACCGGAACAGCCAGAACACGCAGGCCGAAAGAATCGTGGCCACGAACCCCGCCCACACGACCGCACCCACGGATCCTCCCATCAAGGCGTGCTCCCCCCGGGCGGCAGGGCCGCTTCCCCGGACAGCGTTGGGCGCAGGCCACCGCGGGCCTGCACGTTCGGTGCCCCTTCGGCGCCGCACGCCGCGGCGCGTGGCGTTACGGACGCGCGGCCGCGCCGGGGCGTCACTCCGTTCATCCGGCGCCGGCCGTTTCCGCGCCGCAGCCGGCTCAGCCCGCCGACGCGGCGGTGGGCGCCGGCGCGGCCGGCGCCGCGGTGCGCCCGTCGTCGCCGCGGCGCGGAACGCGGCTGGCGTCCAGCGGCGGCAGCACGTCGTCGGCCACCACACGCAGGCTGCGATTGAAGATGACGTCCGACACGCCCTCGGGAATCGCCATCACGTCCAGGTACAGGTCCACGGCCTCGTGCAGAGGCACCTCTTCGGCCAGCGCCTTGCCGAACACCAGGGCGTTCTGTACGTGGGTCTCGAAGAGCGAGTCCTCGGCCCGCGCGGCGGCCAGGTTGATGGTCTGGCGCAGGTCGTCCTTCACGCGGCCGCGGATGCGGCGGCGCACGCGCGAGAACACGGCGTCGAAGCGCCCCTCGCCGTCGGGGGTGCGCTCGGCGTCTTCCAGGTCGCTCTCGTCGTCCGACAGGTCCAGGTTCAGGTCGTCGGCCTCGGTAAGCCCGCTGCGGCGCCCGATGGCGGCCAGGGCGCGGCTTCCCACGTTGCGCGCCTGCTCGGGGGTAAGCCGGAGGATGCGGGCGTAGATGTCCAGGGCACTGTCGAACGGAAGCTCTTCCTGCACCAGGTCCACCAGCGCCAGCACGTGGCGCACGTGGGTGGAAAGCAGGCGCTCCTGGCACACGGCGGTGGTCAGGTCCACCTGCCGCTGCATCGCGCGCGAGATCTTACGGGTGAGGGCCACGGGCGCTCTCTCCGGGGTTTCTGGGGTGGCGCCCCGGCGGCGGCGCGCCTGGGCGGTTGCCGGGGCGCGGAGCAAGTTCCATTCCGGCGCGGCCTCCGTCCATCGATCCGGACCTGTCCGCGCGCCATTTTCGAGGGATCGATGGAGTCGGAAACGGGGGAAGGATGTTGTCGCTATGATGTTCGTGATCGTATGACGGGTACCTCATCCTCGCTCGCGCGAAATCAGTCATCCTGACGAAGCGCACGCGTGCAACCTGAAGTACGACAATCGCTTGCGCACGACCGAAGGAGCTTCTCCCTCGTCTGCGACGGGGAGGCCCTCTCCCCCGACGGCCTTTTGCTCGTTCCTCGCAACGGCCGTCGACCCCTCCCCCAAACTGCGGGGGAGGGGTAGTGGAGGCCGAACGTGCCAGCCGCTTCGGGTGATGTCGCAGCGGGATCCAATTCTCCCCTTTCTCCCGCGCAGCGGGGGAGAGGGGCCGGGGGAGAGGGGGCACCGTCGGGCGCCAGTTCGATGTATTTCGAAGCATCGCAGACCTGCGGCGCCATGCGGAAAATCCCCGCAAACGCAGACCGGCCCCCTCCCGATGATCGGGAGGGGGCCGGAGTGCCGTGGCTTGCCGCGTTACGGCTGCGCCGGAGCGGGCGTCGCCGGAGCCGTGCCCGTCGCCGGAGCGGTGCCCGTCGTGGGGGCGGGCTGCGTGCCACCCAGCGGAGCCGTGGTGGCCGGCGCGGTGCCGGTCGCGGGAGCCGTGCCCGTCGCCGGGGCCTGCGCGCCACCCTTGGCGGGCGCCCCGGGCGTTACCGGCGCCGGCCGGCCGCCGCGCTGCAGCTCGCGCTGCAGAATGCTCTCGCTCCCCGCCGGGCGGGACGACAGGATCGAGAGCGTAAAGGCGAAGAGCAGGAACGCGCCGCCACAGTACCAGCTCAGCTTGGTGAGCAGCGTGGTGGCGTGGCGGCCGCCGAACAGCGTGTCGGTGCCGGCGCCGCCGCCCATGGCGGCAAGTCCGCCCCCCTTCCCGGCCTGCAGCAGGACCACGGGAATCAGGATCAGGGCGTCGAGGATCAGCAGGATCAGCAGAAACGTGAACACGGGCAGGCCCGGGAAAGAGGCGGCATGTACGGGGAAACAACAAACTTAGGCCAGAAGGCCGGGCGGGTCAACCCGCCGCCCGGCAGATGCCCGCAAATCCGCCCGGGTCCAGGCTGGCGCCGCCCACCAGCACGCCGTCCACGCCGGGCTGCGACAGGAGCTCCGCGGCGTTGTCGGGCTTCACGCTGCCGCCGTACAGAATGGGCACCGCGTCCGCGGCTTCCTGGCCGAACGCCTGCGCCAGCCGCGCCCGCACCGCCGCGTGCATCGACGCCGCGTCCCCCGGCGTGGCCGTCACCCCGGTGCCGATCGCCCACACCGGCTCGTAGGCGACCACCAGCTCGCCGATCTCCTCCGCCGACAGGATCTCCAGCACCGGCGCCAGCTGCTCGGCGACCACGGCCTCGGCACGGTCCGCCTGCCGCTCGTCCAGTGTCTCACCGACACACAGGACGGGGGTCAGGCCGCCGGCCAGCACCGCGCGCACCTTCTTCGCCGTCTCCGCCGACGTTTCGCCGAAGACGTGGCGGCGCTCGCTGTGGCCGATCAGCACCAGCTCCGCCCCCGCGTCCTTGGCCATGCCGACGGAGAGCTCACCGGTAAAGGCGCCGCTGGCCTCCCAGTAGACGTTCTGTACCCCCAGGCGCACGTCCGGCCGCCCCTGGATCGCTTCCCGCGCCGCGGCAAAGGAGATGGCGGGGGGAAAGAAGACCACGCTGCGGTCGTCCGCCGGCTGGTGCATCGCCAGGAAGTCGGCGAAGAAGCGGGCCGTCTCGGACGGCCCGTGGTTCATCTTCCAGTTGCCGGCGAGGACCGGCCGGCGCGGCGCGCTCACGCGTCCTCCAGCGCGGCCACGCCGGGAAGCTCCTTGCCTTCCAGGAACTCCAGCGAGGCGCCGCCGCCGGTGGAAACGTGCGACATCCGCGACTCCAGCCCCAGCTCACTCACCGCCGCCGCCGAGTCACCCCCGCCGATGATGGTGGTCGCGCCGCGGTCCGTCGCCTCCGCCACCGCTTCCGCCACGCCCCTGGTCCCCGCGGCGAACTCGGGGACCTCGAACACGCCCATGGGCCCGTTCCACAGCACGGTCCCGGCGTCGGAGAGGATCCTCCGATACTCCTCCACCGTCCGCGGGCCGACGTCGAGCACCATCCGGTCGGCCGGGATCGCCTCCCGGTCCACCGTCTGCACCGGCTGACCGGCCTCCATCTTCTCCGCGACGACGGCATCCACCGGCAGCACCAGCTTTTCGCCGGAGGTCTGCTGGAGCTCGCGCGCCATGTCCAGCCGGTCGTCCTCCACCAGCGAGGTGCCGGTCGCCAGCCCCATCGCCTTGAAGAAGGTGTTCGCCATCGCCCCACCGATCAGCAGGCGGTCGACCTTGGGGAGCAGGCTGCGGATGACGTCGATCTTTCCCGAGATCTTGGCGCCGCCCAGGATGGCCACGAACGGCCGCTTGGGCTCGTCCAGCGCGCCGCCCAGGTACTGGAGCTCGCGGTCCATCAGCAGCCCGGCGACGACGGGCTTCCCCTCCCCGCGCATGACCGTCGCCACGCCGGCGGTGGACGAGTGCGCCCGGTGCGCCGCGCCGAAGGCGTCGTTCACGAACACGTCGCCCAGCGCGGCCATCTCCTCCGCCAGCCCGGAGTCGTTCTCCTCCTCGCCGGGATGGAAACGGGTGTTCTCCAGCAGCAGCACGTCGCCGTCGAACATCGTCCCGATGGCCGTGCGCGCCTCGTGCCCCACGGTGTCTTCCACGAACTCCACGCGGCGCCCTTCCAGCAGCTCGCGCAGGCGGTCGGCCACGGGCCGCAGCGACATCTCCGGCACCGGCTTGCCCTTCGGCCGGCCGAAGTGGGAGAGCAGGATGACGCGCGCGCCCTGCTGCAGCAGCGCGTCCAGCGTGGGCAGCGTCGTCGTGATCCGCGTGTCGTCGGTGATCTGCCCGCCGTCGCCCAGCGGGACGTTGTAGTCCACGCGGACCAGGACGCGCCGGCCGCGGAGCTGATCGGGCGTCAGGTCCGCGACCGTCTTCTTCCTCCCGCTCACAGCCGCTCGCCCATGTAGCGGGCCAGGTCGACGCAGCGGTTGCTGTAGCCCCACTCGTTGTCGTACCAGGCCACCACCTTCACCAGTCCGGAGATCACGTTGGTGGACGGCGCGTCGATGATGGACGAGTGCGGGTTGCCGGTGTAGTCGATGGACACCAGCTCCGTCTCCTCGTAGCCCAGGATCCCCTTCATCCGCCCCTCGGCGGCGGCGCGCAGGGCGTCGTTCACCTGCTGCGCCGTGACCTCCTTCTCCAGCTCCGCCGTCAGGTCGACGACCGAGACGTCCGGCGTGGGGACGCGGAAGGCCATGCCGTCGATCTTGCCCTTGACCTCGGGGATCACCAGCGACGTGGCCTTGGCGGCGCCGGTCGTCGT
>DASTVC010000911.1:0-7769 GCA_035759295.1 Longimicrobium sp.
CGGGGTAGCGCTTGGTGCGGCGCTTCCCCCCCTCGTTCCGCTCCCCCTCCGCGGCGGGCTCCTCCTCGGCGGGCTCCTCGACCGCCTCCTCCTCCGTGGTCTCGTCCTCCGTGGCGACGTCGGAGACGTGCAGGAAGGCGGCCTTGTCCGTGCCGATGTCTACGAACGCGGCCTGGATGCCGGGAAGCACGGCCTCCACCCGCCCCTTGTACACGTCGCCCACCATGCGCGCCGCGTCGGGCCGGTCGACCATGAGCTCGACCAGCACGTCGTCCTCCAGGATGGCGACGCGCGTTTCGCGGGCGGTGGTGTTCATCAGGATCTCGCGCTTCACGGCGCCTCGCAGGTGCGAGCACGCCGCCGGGCGAGACCCGGCGGGGGGGATGGCCGCATGCGAGGGGCGCGCGTGCGCCCCCCGTTCAGCCGTTGGATGTCCATCGGTCCTCTGCCAGGGCCGCGCCCGCGCCGTGCACGGGCGGCCCGCCGTTCAGTGGGAGAGCTCGCGGAGGAGGTTGCGGGCGATCACCATCCGCTGGATCTCGCTGGTCCCCTCCCCGATCTCGCAGATCTTGGCGTCGCGCATCATGCGCTCCACCGGGTATTCCTTGGTGTAGCCGTAGCCGCCGTGGATCTGGACTGCCTTGGTGGTGACCCGCATGGCCACCTCCGAGGCGAACAGCTTTGCCATCGACGCCTCTTTCGCGTACGGCCGGCCCTGCTCCTTGAGCCACGCCGCGTTGTACACCAGGTGTTTGGCGGCCTCGATCTCGGTCGCCATGTCGGCCAGCATGAACTGGATGCCCTGGAACTCCGAGATGGGCTTGCCGAACTGCCGCCGTTCGGCGGCGTACCGGGCCGCCTGCTCGAACGCGCCCTCGGCGATGCCGAGCGAAAGCGCGCCGATGCCGATGCGGCCGGCGTCCAGCGTCTTCATGAAGTTGATGAAGCCCATCCCCACCTCGCCCAGCACCTGGTCGTCGGGCACGAACGCGTTCTCCAGCACCAGCTCGCGCGTGTCCGACGCCCGCCACCCCATCTTGTCCTCCTTCTTTCCCGCGCGCACCCCCTCGGTGAACGGCAGGTCGTCGCTGTGCCCGATCCCCAGCTCCCGCGCGCGGTCCAGGTCGGTGGTGGGCTTGGCGACGATGAACGACGTGATCCCCTTGTTCCCCTTTTCGCGGTCCGTCACGGCCGTGGCCACGAAGACCTCGCCCACCCCGGCGTGGGTGATGAAGATCTTGCTGCCGTTCAGGATCCACCCGCCGTCCGTCTTGGTCGCGGTCGTCGCCGTGCCGCCGGCATCCGACCCCGCGCCCGGCTCCGTCAATCCGAACCCGCCCAGCACCGTGCCGCTGGCCAGGACGGGGACGAAGCGCTCCTTCTGCGCCTGCGTGCCGAAGTTGACGATGGGCGACGTGCCCAGCGTGGTGTGTGCGCTCACGGTGATGGCGTGGCTCGCGTCCACCTTGGCCAGCTCGTGGATCACGATCATGTAGCTGATGCCGTCCATCCCCGCCCCGCCCAGCTCCTCGCCCCAGGGCACGCCCAGCAGCCCCAGCTCGCCCATCTTCTTCACGTTCTCCCAGGGAAACTCCGACGTCTGGTCCAGCTCCCCCGCCACGGGCGCGATCTCGTTCTCGGCGAAGTCGCGCACCATGTCGCGGATCATCAGGTGGTTCTCGTCGAAGTACCGTTCCATGGGTGCGTGCGGTGCCGTTTCTCGGATCTGGGGTGGGCCGATCGCGCGGAAAACGCCGCTCCCGCGCAGAAGCTTAGTAATCCGGGCCAATTTAAGCGCGCGTGCGCAGGCGGGAAAGATGACAACGCAATCCACTTGCCGAGGGAGGCGATTTTTCGCGCGGAGCCGCGGAGGAACGGACGGGACGCGAAGCAAGGGGAACGGATTGTCCCGCGGAGCGGCAGGGAGGCAGCGGCCGGCGGGCGTCCTCTCCTGCCCCGCCTTCCGCTGCCCTGCACGACAATGGCTCCGATCTTCTTCCGCGGCTCTCTTCATCCCTCTGCGGCTCCGCGCGAAACGTTTCGTTGATGTGGAGCGCGGCGGCAAATACCTTCTCCATCGACAGGGCGGCCCTCCTCCCATTCCCATCCCCCAAAAGCACCATGCGGACCACACTCCTGCTTCTCAGCTGCCTGGCCCTGTGCGCCGGCAGCCTGGACGCGCAGACGCGTACGCTCACCGGAACCATCTCCAGCACCGCGGGCGGCCCCATCGCCGGCGCGCGGGTGGAAGAACGGGGCACCCCCAACGCCGCCACGACGGACGCGGCGGGGCGCTACACCCTGCGCTACGGCGCGGCGGGCGCCATCATCCGCGTCACCGCGGAAGGCTACCTGACCCGCGAGCTGGCCGCGGAGGCGGACGGGACGATGGACGTCGTCCTGAGCGGCGTGCTGCTGGAGAGCGTGCTGGTGGTGGGGAGCCGGCGCGCGGACCGCAGCGCCACCGAGACGCCGGTGGCGGTGGACGTGATCCCGCTGGCCGACGTGGCGGAGCGATCCGGCCACCTGAACGTGAACCAGCTGCTGCAGAACGTGGCGCCCAGCTTCAACGCCAACCGCCAGTCTGGGGCGGACGGCAGCGACCACATCGACCCGGCCGCGCTGCGGGGGCTGGGGCCCGACCAGACGCTGGTGCTCATCAACGGCAAGCGCCGCCACCAGTCGTCGCTCATCAACATCTTCGGGTCGCGGGGACGGGGGAACACGGGGACGGACCTGAACGCCATCCCCATGGCCGCCATCGAGCGCATCGAGATCCTGCGCGACGGCGCCAGCGCGCAGTACGGCAGCGACGCCATCGCCGGCGTCATCAACATCGTCCTCAAGTCCGGAACCGACGAGCTCGCCGCCTCGCTCGCCACCGGGGTGCACGACGCCCGCCCGCCCTCCGAGTTCGAGGTGCTGCGGACGGACGAGTGGGACGGCGGCGAAGTGCAGGCGGCGGCCAACTACGGGGTGCGGCTGGGGAGCGGCGGCGGGTTCCTGAACCTGACGGGCGAGTACCTGGCGCGCGACAAGACCAACCGCCCGGCGGACCCGGACGTCTTCGACATCTACCGCCGCCAGTTCGGCGACGCGTCGGCGGACAACTTCGCGGCGTTCCTCAACTCGCGGGTGCCGCTGGGGGCGAACACGTCGCTCTACGGCTTTGGCGGGGCCAGCTTTCGCCAGACGGACGCGTACGCCTGGACGCGCAGCCCCGACTCGGAGCGCAACGTCCCCGCCATCTACCCAGACGGCTTCGACCCGCGCATCCTCAGCGACATCACAGACGGCTCGCTTTCCCTGGGCGTGGCGACGGAGTACGGCGGCTGGGCCGTGGACCTGAACAACACCTTCGGGCTCAACCGGATGGACTACACGGTGGACGGCACCCTGAACGCCTCCATGGGCGCGTCGTCGCCGACGACCTTCGACGCGGGCGGCTTTCAGTTCGCGCAGAACACCACGGGGATCGGCGTCAGCCAGCTGTTCGACAGCGTGGGCGCGGGGCTCAACCTGGCGTTCGGCGCGGAGCTGCGGGTGGACCGCTACGAGATCTTCGCGGGCGAGGACGCCTCGTGGCGCAACTACGGCGCGCAGGACACGCTGCCGGACGAGACGATCGTCGACAAGCCGGGCGGCAGCCAGGGCTTTCCCGGCTTTCAGCCCTCCAACGAGCTGTCGGAAACGCGCGGCAACGTGGGCGCGTACGCCGACGCGGAGCTGGACCTGACCGACCGCGTGACCTTCGGCGCGGCGGCGCGATACGAGAACTACAGCGACTTCGGCGGCACGCTGACGGGGCGGCTGGCGGCGCGGGTGGGGATCGCGCCGGGGGTGTCGCTGCGCGGATCGGTGGGGACGGGCTTCCGGGCGCCGTCGCTGGCGCAGGTGTACTTCAACAGCACCTTTACCGACTTCGTGGGCGGGGTGGCGGTGGACAAGCTGATCGCCCGCAACGACAGCGAGATCACCCGCGCGCTGGGGATCCCGGCGCTGCAGGAGGAGACGTCGGTGCAGGCCAGCGTGGGGATCACGGGGCGCTCGGGCCCGTTCACGGCCACGGTGGACGCGTACGTGGTGGACATCGACGACCGCATCGTTCTCACCGGCGCCTTCGAGGACACGGACCCCGACATCGGCGACGAGCTGCAGGCGCTGGACGTGGGCGCGGCGCAGTTCTTTACCAACGCGCTGGACACGCGGACGAAGGGGCTGGACGTGGTGCTGGCGTACGCGCGGCCGTTCGGGGAGCATGGCATCCGCGCCTCGCTGGTGGCCAACTTCAACGACATGGAGCTGGGCGACATCACCACCAGCCCCCTGCTGGCGGGGAAGGAAGACATCTACTTCGGCCCGCGCGAGCAGGCGTTCCTCCTGGCCTCGGCGCCGGACAGCAAGGCGTCGCTCTCGCTGGAGCACAGCTATCGCGCGCTGGAGTCGGCGCTGCGCGTGAACCGCTACGGCGAGGTGGAGCTGATCGACTGGATCGATACGCCCGACGTCTACGAGGCCGCGTACACGGTCGACGCGTCGCTCACCTACCGCGTCGCCCGCTTCGCCAGCCTTACGATCGGCGGCACCAACCTGTTCGATGCGTATCCCACGCAGCAGGACACGGAGACGGAGACGGGCGGCCTGTGGGATGCCGTGCAGATGGGCTCGTCGGGCGCCTTCTACTTCGTGCGCCTGAACATCCACCGGTAAGGGAGTCTTGACGCGGAGTAACAACGAGAGGACGCGGGAACAGGTTGTCTCGCGTTCTCTCGATTGTTGCTTCTTCGGTGGACACTCCCGTGGCGCGAACCACTCACCTTCACGTTGCCGAAGAAATCGCGTCAGGGAGCAACATCGCTCATTGCTGGACCGAGCTCCACCCTGTGCGCCAGCGCTCCAGCAACACATGTTCCTCGATTAACCTGCCTGCGTTCTCGATGGCGGTGATGGTTGCGGCAGGCCCACCCGCGGTCGACGTGTCAGCCAGACTACCAGAATCCGCAAGAGTCTCGAAGGTCGTGAGCACCTGCTCCAGCCTTTTCCGTTCGGCATCCGGTACGCCTTGCGCCAGCTCTGAAATGAGTGAGCGGAAGCTTCTCGTACGAAATTGTGGGTACGTGGAGACATCGTAAAACGACGACGTATCTCCAGCAAACTTGTTATTCAGATAATCGGTCACTTCAGCGTAGATGTCTATCGGCCTGTAAACCCGTCCTGTCCCGATCCTCACCTTGTTCGTGCGAAGTCCAAGACGTGCCTGCTCAATGCGATTTCCGACTTCCAGATCAATCGTACGGACGAGTTCCGCGCGTGCCGCGAGCTCGCGCTGATCAGCTTCCCACTGCGAATAGCACTTTCCTAGTCCGGCAAGCACGACGGACGAGAGTACCCATAGGGTGAAGGAGGAGTTGAGCAGCCGCCAGAAGCGACTCCCTTCCGACTTCGCCGTTCCGTCGGATTCCAGTTTCCTACGCACTTCGCTACGGAAAACCTCCTCAGCTGTGATCCGCTCCTCCTCGGCGTCCGATAGCTTCATTCCTCCCCCTGCGTTGACCCTGGAAGGGAAAACCCGGTGCCGGACATATCAGAATGGCAGAGCGTCTAAAATTCCCGCCTACTCTTGGAGCAGGACCTCCAGGAACGCGTCGCCGTACTTCTCGATCTTGGCGGGGCCGATGCCGGGTACGCGGCGCATCTCCGCCAGCGAGGTCGGATGCTGCTTCGCCAACTCCACCAGCGTCTTGTCGGCGAACACGCAGTAGGCGGGAAGCTCCTGCTCCTTGGCCAGTCGTGAGCGCAATTCCCGCAGGCGACCGTAGACCTCGCGCTGCTCCGCGGTGGGCGGCGCGGCGTCGGAGGGGCCGGCGGGAAGCTCGCCGCGGTCGCGCCGGCGCGCTCGGGGTGGCGCGTCGTCGCCCACCCGGTTGCGGGCGCGGTTGGCGTCCAGCCCCTCATTGATGGCCGCCAGCACCGCCTGCCCCCAGCGGTCCGCGAAGTTGCGCGTGATCCCGCGCACCGCCAGCAGCCCCTCCGCACGGCGGGGATGCGCCTCCGCCAGCGCCTGCACCACCGCGTCGCTCCACAGCATCTGCGGGGGGATGCCCCCCTCGCGCTCCGCCAGCTGGGCGCGCAGGCTCGTCAAACGCGCGCGCACCCGCTCCGCGCGGCCGGACGGCTCCGGCACGGCCCCGCCGGCGGGAAGGCCCAGCGGCCCGCCGCCCAGGCAGTTGTCGCAGGCGCCGCACTCGCGCATGGCCGCCGGATCGCCGAAGTAGCGGAGGACGAAGCCGCGACGGCACCCTTCGGCGTAGGCGTAGCGCTGCATCTCGCGCAGCTTGGCCTCCTCGCGCCGCCGCCGCTCGTCCAGCGCCCGCCAGTCGATGGGCAGCCTTCCCACGGGCGTTTCGCGGTCCAGCACCCAGACGCCCTCGCCCGTCAGCACGCGCCACTCCACGAACCCCTCGTCGCCCAGCGCGCCCAGCAGCGTCCGGGCGCCGCCCTGCTCCCCCGCCGCGCGGTCCAGCGCGCGCCAGTCCAGGCTGGCGCCGCGGTACAGCGCCTCGCCGCCCCCCGCCTTCCACAGCGCGCGGAGAAAGTGGAGCTCCGCCGGGCGCTCCCCCAGCTCGCGGGAGATGCGGTCGGGGCGTGCCAGCAGCCGCACGCGCACGGGCTGCGGGCCGTTGCCGTACGTCTGCCGCACCAGCCCGAACTGCTCCAGCACCCGCACGGCAGACCCCGCCTGCCGCTCGTCGTCGATCCCATCCACCGCGTTGGCCAGGTCGGCGATGCGCATGGTGAACAGCCCCTCGGGGCCGGCGCCGTGCCGCAGCGCCCGCATCATCGCCTCTACCGCGCGGCGGGGGGGATAGGCGGACTTGATGAAGTACTCGTGCGTGAACTTGTCCTTGTGCGCGTGCAGAAGGACGCAGTCGCTCTCCCCCCCGTCGCGCCCGGCGCGCCCCGCCTCCTGGTAGTACGCCTCCAGGTTGCCGGGCAGGTTGTAGTGGATCACCACGCGCACGTCGGGCTTGTCGATCCCCATCCCGAAGGCGTTGGTGGCGATCACCACCCGCACCTTTCCCTTCATGAACTCGTCCTGGATGCGCTTGCGGTCGCGGTCCGGGAGCCCCGCGTGGTAGCCCACGGCGGGCGTCCCCATCCCGTTCAGCAGCTGCGTAAGCGCGTCCACCGCCTTGCGGGTGGAGGCGTAGATGATGGCCGACCCGTCGCGCCCCTTGAGCAGCCGCAGCAGCAGGCGGTCCTTTTCCGAGTCGTTCTTGGCCTGCAGGACGTGCCAGATCAGGTTGCGCCGGTCGAAGCCCGTGACCAGCACCGCGGGGTCGCGCAGCCCCAGCTGGCGGACGATGTCGGCGCGCACCTCTTCCGTCGCCGTGGCCGTGAGCGCGGCCACCGGCGGGTTGCCCAGCAGCGCGCGTACCTCGCGCAGGCGCAGGTAGCTGGGGCGAAAGTCGTGGCCCCACTCGCTCACGCAGTGCGCCTCGTCCACCGCCAGCAGCGAGACGGGCAGGTCCGCCAGCCGCCGCCGGAACCCCTCGGCGTCGAACCGCTCCGGCGCCACGTACAGCAGCTTGATGTCGCCCCGCTGCGCCGCGTCCAGCCGCGCCGCCATCTCGCCCGCGGGCAGGGTGGAGTTGATGTACGCCGCCGGCACCCCCGCCGCGTCCAGCGCGTCCACCTGGTCCTTCATCAGCGAGATCAGGGGGCTGACCACCAGCGTCACCCCGGGCAGCAGCGTCCCCGGCACCTGG
>DASTVC010000912.1:0-7464 GCA_035759295.1 Longimicrobium sp.
GCGCCCCGGTACGTCTGCACCTCCGGGCGGGGACGGTCCGTCGGCAGCTCCAGCAGGGCGGGCGCGTCCGAGAGCCGCTCCCTCCAGTACGCCAGCTGCCGATCCAGCGCCTCGCCCGCCAGCTGCTCGCGCTGCCAGACGGCGTAGTCCGCGTACTGCACCGCCAGCTCCGGCAGCGGCGACTCCCGCCCCTCGCGGTACGCTTCGTACAGCGCCGACAGCTCGCGGAAGAGCACCCCCATGCTCCACCCGTCGCTGACGATGTGGTGCATGGTGAGGAGCAGCACGTGATCCTCGGCGCCCAGCCGCAGCAGCGCCGCGTGGAAGAGCGGGCCGGCCGAGAGGTCGAACAGCCGCCGCGTCTCTTCGCCGGCGCGCCGCGTGACCGCCCCCTCGCGATCCGCCTCGCCGAGCGCCGACAGGTCCTCCACCGGCAGGGCGAACCCGGCGAAGGGCGCGATCACCTGCACCGGCGAACCGTCCGCCTCGGCGAAGACCGTCCGCAGCGCCTCGTGCCTGCGGACGATCTCGCCCAGCGCGCGCTCCAGCGCCGCCTCGTCCAGCGCACCACCCAGGCGCCAAGCCGCGGGGATGTTGTAGGCGGTGCTCCCCGGCTCCATCCGGTCGATGAACCAGAGCCGCTCCTGCGCAAAGGACAGCGGCAGCGCACCCGCGCGCCCGGTCGGCACCACGGGTGGCAGCATCGGCACCCCCGCGCGGCGCATCTCCTCCACGCGCACCGCCAGCTCCGCCACGGTGGGCCCCTCGAAGAGCGCGCGCAGCGGCAGCTCCACGGCGAACACTTCGCGAATGCGCGAGACCACCCGCGTGCCCAGCAGCGAGTGCCCGCCCGCCTCGAAGAAGTTCGTCTCCACGCCCACCTGCTCCAGGCGCAGCACCTCTGCCCAGATCCCGGCCAGCACCTCCTCCACGGGGGTCCGCGGCGCTACGTACCCGTCCTCCGCCGACGCCAGCTCCGGCGCCGGCAGCGCGCGGCGGTCCAGCTTGCCGTTCCCCGTGACCGGGAGCGCGTCCAGCAGCACCACCGCCGCGGGGACCATGTACTCCGGCAGGGTGCCGCGGACGGAGTCGCGCAGCTCGCGGCCCAGCTCCCTCGCGTTCGCCCAACGGGGCATCTCCGCGCTCGCGGACGACGGATAGCGCTCGCGCCACCCCGGGCGGACGGCGTAGACGTTGTACAGCCCCGTCCCCCGCAGCAGCTCGTCCTGCTCCACCGCGGCGCCAAAGCCGTGGGCCGCCAGGAGCGCCAGCACGCTGTCCAGCCGCTCTCCGTCGTCGTCCACCTCCAGCACCACCTGCCCGATCCGGTCCCAGTGCTCCTCCCGGATCCCGCGCAGCACCTCCAGCTCCCCCTTCTCCACGTCGACCTTCAGCAGGTCGATCCGCTCCACGCCGCAGTCGTCGATCACCCGGGACAGGGTCGTGATCGGCCGCACGTACCGCTCGCTTTCCAGCCGCTCCTGCAGCAGCTCGTCCAGGAGCGCCCCCGCCCCGCTCTCGTCGTCCGCCTGCTGGTTGCGGAGGAACGACCGCACCACGGCCTGCTGCTCCTCCCCCGATCCGTGCTGCCCCGAAAGCACCGACGCGTGAGGGTAGAAGTCGAACGCAATCTCCTCCTCGCGGCTGCCCACGCCCACGTCGAAGCCCCGGGCGTCCAGGTCGTAGAGGGAAAGGTTCTCCCGCAGGATCTCGAAGACGGGGGGGATGGGCTCGAAGGCGTAGAGCCGCACCCCCTGCCGCAGGCGCCCCGCGAAGAGCGAGAAGAGCCCGATGTTGGCGCCGACGTCGAAGACGCAGTCCCCGTCCTCCAGTTCCACCCCGTGCCGCAGGTACGAGCGGTCCTCGAAGATCTCGCGGTACAGGAAGTCGGTCTCGGAGGCGTTGAGGTGAAAGACCTCGGAGCCGTCGGGGAGCTCCCGCGTCTCCGGGCGCGGAAGCCCCAGCCGGCGCGCCCGCAGCATCTTCCAGACGGAGGGCGCGTGCTCGCGGTGCGGGACCACGTACGACATCAGCCTCCGGTCGCCCGGCACGTCCTCGCGCACGACGACGGCGGCCTCGGCCACGGCGGGATGCGACAGCAGCGCGGCCTCGATCTCGCCCAGCTCGATGCGGAAGCCGCGGATCTTCACCTGCTCGTCCAGGCGGCCCAGGTACTCCAGCGTCCCGTCCGACATCCATCGCACCCGGTCGCCCGTGCGGTACAGCCGGCCGGGGGCGAACGGGTCGTCGATGAACCGCTGCGCCGTGAGCTCCGGGCGGTTCAGGTACCCGCGCGCCACGCCGCCGCCGCCCACGTACAGCTCCCCCGGCACCCCGATCGGCACCGGCCGCCGAGCCGGGTCGAGCACGTACAGCCGCAGGTCGGGAATCGCCCGCCCGATGGGGCTCCCCGATCCGCCGAAGACGTCCGCCTCCGACAACGGGCGATACGTCACGTGCACGGTGGTCTCGGTGATCCCGTACATGTTCACCAGCCGCGGCGTGTCAATGCCGCGCCGCTCCACCCACTCCCGGAGTGACGCCGGCTCCAGCGCCTCGCCGCCGAAGATCACGTAGCGCAGCGCCAGCTCGCCGCCCCGCTCGCCGTCCACGCGGATGAACTGGCGGAAGGCCGAGGGCGTCTGGTTGAGCACCGTCACGCCCTCGCGCCGCACCAGCGCGTGGAAGGCTTCCGGATCACGGCTCACGTCGAACGGGATGACGACGACGCGGCCGCCGTACAGGAGCGCGCCCCAGATTTCCCAGACGGAGAAGTCGAAGGCGCAGGAGTGGAAGAGTGTCCACACGTCGTCGGGGCCGAAGCCGAACCACGCGTCCGTGGCGCTGAAGAGCCGCGCGACGTTGCGGTGCTCGATCAGCGCTCCCTTGGGCGTGCCGGTCGATCCGGAGGTGTAGATGACGTACGCCAGGCTCTCTGGCGTCGCGCCGCTCGCGGGATTCTCCGTGCTCTCCGCCGCGATCTGATCCGCCGCTGCGTCCAGGCTGATCAACTCGACGCCGTCCGGTACCGTGAGGGTCTCGCGCACCTTCTCCTGCGCCAGCACGACGGGGACGCCGGCGTCGGAAAGGGTGAAGGCAAGGCGATCCGCGGGATACGCGGGGTCCAGAGGCACGTACGCTCCGCCCGCCTTGAGCACCGCCAGGATGCCGACCACCATCTCCAGGCTCCGCTCCAGGCAGATCCCCACGCGCACCTCCGGGCCCACCCCATGCCGCCGGAGGAAGTGGGCGAGCTGGTTGGCGCGCGCGTTCAGCTCCGCGTAGCTCAGCGTTTCGTCTTCGAAGACGAGTGCGACAGCGTCCGGCGTGCGCTCCACCTGGGCTTCGAACATCTGGTGGATGCACCGGTCCGCCGGATACTCGGCTTCGGTCCGGTTCCACCCCTCCAGCACCAGCGCGCGCTCCGCCTCGCCCAGAAGCTCCAGCCGCGAAAGCCGCACGTCCGCATCGGCGGCGACCTGCTCCAGCACCCGCTCCAGGTGGCCGAGCATCCGCTCGATCGTGCCCCGCTCGAAGAGGTCCGTGCTGTAGTTCAGCCCGCCGCGCAGGCCCTGGGGGGTCGCCCCCAGCTCCAGGACGAGGTCGAACCTGGCGCTCACGAGCTCCGCTCCGACGCCGCTCACCTCCAGCCCCGGCAGCGTGCCTCCCCCGCCCCGGGTGTTCTGTACCGTGAACATCACCTGGAAGAGCGGCGAGTGGCTCAGGGAGCGCTCCGGCTGCAGCTCGGCCACCAGCTTCTCGAACGGCACCTCCTGGTGCTCGTACGCGCCCAGCGTCGCCTGCCGCACCCGCCCCAGCACCTCGCGGAAGCTGGGGTCACCCGAGAGGTCGGTGCGCACCACCAGCGTGTTCACGAAGAAGCCGATCAGCTCCTCCACCTCGCCGCGCGTGCGCCCGGCGATCGGGCTCCCCACCACCACGTCCTCGCTCCCCGCGTACTTCCCCAGCAGCACCTGGAAGGCGCCCAGCAGCGTCATGAACAGCGTCGTGCCTTCACTCCGTCCCAGCGCCTGGAGGCGCTCCAGCAGCTCCGGGGAGAACTCCACCGGGACCGACGCGCCGCGGTACGTCTGCACCGCCGGGCGGGGACGGTCGGTGGGCAGCTCCAGCAGCTCAGGCGCACCCGCCAGGCGCTCCTTCCAGTACGCCAGCTGCCGGTCCAGCACCTCGGCCGCCAGCTGCTCGCGCTGCCACACGGCGTAGTCGGCGTACTGCACCGGCAGCTCGGGAAGCGGAGACGCCCCGCCCTCCAGATACGCCCCGTACAGCGCCGAGACCTCGCGCAGGAGGACTCCCATGCTCCACCCGTCGCTGACGATGTGGTGCATGGAGAACAGCAGCACGTGATCGTCGGCATCCAGCCGCAGCAGCGCCGCATGGAAGAGCGGGCCCGCCGAGAGGTCGAACCCCCGCCGCGCCTCTTCGCCAGCGCGCCGCCGGACCGCCGCCTCGCGATCCGCCTCGCCGAGCGCCGACAGGTCCTCCACCGGCAGGGCGAACCCGCCGAAGGGCGCGATCACCTGCACCGGCGACCCGTCCACCTCCGTGAAGACCGTGCGCAGCGCCTCGTGCCTGCGGACCACCTCGCCCAGCGCGCGCTCCAGAGCCGCCTCGTTCAAGGCACCGCGCAGGCGCCACGCGGCGGCGATGTTGTAGTGGGCGTTCCCCGCCTCCAGCCGGTCGATGAACCAGAGCCGCTCCTGCGCAAAGGAGAGCGGCGGAGCACCGGTGCGCTCGATGGGCACCAGGGGCGGCAGCACCGGCAGCCCGGCGCGGCGCATCTCCTCCACGCGCCCCGCCAGCGCCGCCACGGTGGGCCCCTCGAACAGCGCCCGCAGCGGCAGCTCCACGCCGAACACCTGCCGCACCCGCGACACCAGGCGCGTGGCCAGCAGCGAGTGCCCGCCCAGCTCGAAGAAGCTCTCCTCCACCCCCACCCGCTCCAGCCGCAGCATCTCCGCCCAGATCTCCGCCAGCACCTCCTCCACCGGCGTCCGCGGCGCCACGTAGCGGTCCGAGTCGGACGCGAGCTCCGGCGCCGGCAGCGCCTTGCGGTCCAGCTTGCCGCTGGGCGTGAGCGGAAGCCGCTCCAGCGGGACGAACGCCGCCGGCACCATGTAGTCCGGAAGCTCCCGGCGCAGGTGCTCGCGCAGTGTGCCCGCATCCGCCTCGCCCACCACGTACGCCACCAGGCGCGCGTTCCCCGCCCCGTCTTCGCGCACCGCTACCACCGCCTCGCTCACCCCCTCGCGCTCCAGGAGTCGGGCCTCGATCTCTCCCAGCTCGATGCGGTGGCCCCGCACCTTCACCTGCGTGTCCACGCGCCCCAGGAACTCGACCGTTCCGTCCGCCAGCCACCGCCCCAGGTCCCCCGTCCGGTACAGCCGCGCTCCGGGCCCGGCGCCGAACGAGTCGGGAACGAACCGCTCCGCCGTCAGCGCCGGCCGGCCCAGGTACCCCCGCGCCACCCCCGCGCCGCCCACGTACAGCTCGCCGGCGACCCCGACCGGCACCGGCTCGCCCCGCGTGTCCAGCAGGTAGACGCGCGTGTTGGAGATCGGCCCTCCGATCGAAGCGCCCGGCGCGTCGCCCTCCGCGACGCAGGCGCGCACCGTCGAGGTCACGGTCGCCTCGGTGGGGCCGTACTCGTGGTACAGCCGCGCGCCCGGCAGCCGGGACCGGAGCTCCGCCACCATCCCCACGGGAAGGGACTCGCCGCCCAGCACGATCCGCCGCAGGCTGGAGCACCCCTCCAGCCCCGGGTGCTCCAGGAACGCCTGCATGTGGGAGACGGTGAGGACCATGGTGCTGACCTCCTGGCGGCGGACGACCTCCACCAGGTAGTCCACCTCCCGCTGTCCGCCGGGGCGCACGATGACCAGGCGGGCGCCCGCCACCAGCGGCGAGAACAGCTCGCGCACCGAGACGTCGAAGCTGAGCGACGTCCTCTGCAGCACCGCGTCCCCGGCCCCAAGCTCCCAGTGCCGCTGGCTCCAGGCCAGCAGGTTGATGACGCCGCGGTGCCCGTTCATCACCCCCTTGGGCTTCCCTGTGGAGCCGGAGGTATAGATGACGTACGCCAGGTTATCGGGGGTCAGCGCCCCGCGCCCGGGGTCGGAGTCCGGCCGGCCGGTCCAGGCGGAAGCATCTCCATCGAGCACCTCGATGGGAACGCCCGATCCATCGAACCGTCCCGCGAGCGAGCGCTGCGTCAGCAGCACCACGGGCGCGCTGTCCCGGAGCATGTAGCCCAGCCGCTCCTCGGGATACTCCGGATCCAGCGGCACGTACGCCCCGCCGGCCTTGAGCACCGCCAGCAGGGCGACGACCATCTCGACGCCGCGCTCCACGCACACCCCCACCCGCGCCTCCGGACCCGCGCCCAGATCGGCGAGGTGGTGCGCCAGCCGATTGGCCCGCGCGTTCAGCTCCGCGTACGTCACCTCCTCGTCCTCGTAGACCAGCGCCACCGCGTCCGGCGTGCGCGCCGCCTGCGCCTCGAACAGCTCGTGCACGCACACGTCCCGCGGAACCTCGGCCTCCGTGCGGTTCCACTCCTCGACCACGACGCGGCGCTCCGCTTCCGGGAGCACGTCGACGCTCCCGATCGCCCGGCCCGGAGCGACCTCCAGCGCCTCGACCAGCCGCTCCAGCGCCGTGTGCATCAGCCGGCACACCCGCTCCGGGTCCGCGGGGGCCGCCACCTGCGCCGAGAGCGAGAACGCGTCCCCCAGGTCGTTCACCGCGAGCGCCACGGGGTAGTTCGTCCGCTCCTGTGCGTGAATGTCCCGCACCCCCTTCCCCGGCTCGCCCGCGGGCCGCGAATGCTTCGTCCCGTCGCTGTGGCGATAGTTCAGCAGCGAGGTGAAAAGCGGCGCGGGTGCCGCCACGCCGCTGGCGCGCTGTGCCAGCGCCAGCGAGGCGTGCTCGTGCCGCAGCAGGTCGGCGAGGAGCGCGTGCGTGCGCCGCACCGCCGCCTCCACCCCTTCCTCGCCCACCCCGATCCGCACGGGGAGCGTGTTGATGAAGGGGCCCATCACCCGGTCCGCCCCCTCGCCGCCCTGCATGCGCCCGAAGAGCAGCGTCCCGAAGACCACGTCCTCCCGGCCGGTCAGCCGCGCCAGCACCTGCGCCCACGCCAGGTGAACCAGGCTCGCCGCGGTCACCCCCAGGGCCCGCGCCCGGCGGCGCAGCCGCGCGCTCAGCTCGCCCTCCACTGGAAGCAACGCCCCCCGGATCCCCAGTCCCTCCCCCTGCACGTCCAGCAGCCCGAACGGCGCCGTGGGCTCATCGACATCCGCCAGCATGTCCGTGAAGAAGCGCTCGTGCTCCTCGCGGCTCACCCCCAGGCGCGCCTGCGCCACGTAGTTGCGGAAGGGGAGCGGCGCAGGCAGCTCCGCCTCGCGGCCCAGCAGGTGCGCCGAGATCTCCTCCTGCAGCACC
>DASTVC010000913.1:0-4910 GCA_035759295.1 Longimicrobium sp.
GTGCGAGGCGTGCTTCGCCCCAGCCAAGAGCGCGCTGGAGCCGCGGGGCAAGTCGTACGATCCGCCGTCGATGACGGAGCCCGCCACCGCCATGCTCGACACCATCAAGTCGGACGCCGACGGGATCGCGGCGCTGCGGCAGGCGTTCGAGACGGCCACCGACGCGTCCGCGGGCGGCACCGCGGCGCAGGCGGCCGGGCAGGAGGCAAGCCAGGCGGAGCCCAGCGCGGCGGCGGCCGACAAGGGCCCGGAGACGGTCGCCCAGGTCCTGGCGGAGCTCGACGCGCTGGTGGGGCTGGGGCCGGTAAAGGCGCAGGTCCGCAGGATCATCGCCGTGGTGCAGGCGAACACGGAGCGGGAAAAGGCGGGGCTCAAGCCGGTGAGCCCCGGCCTGCACCTGGTGTTCACCGGTCCGCCGGGGACGGGAAAGACCACCGTGGCCCGCCTGGTGGCCCGGCTGTACGCGGCCGCCGGCGCGCTGCCGGGCGCGAAGTTCACCGAAGCCAGCCGCTCGGACCTGATCGCCGGCTACGTGGGGCAGACGGCGATCAAGACGCGCGAGCTGATCGACCGCACCCGGCCCGGCGTGCTGTTCATCGACGAGGCGTACGCGCTCACGCCCAGCAGCGAGGTGGACTTTGGATACGAGGCCATCGCCACGCTGGTAAAGGCGATGGAGGACCACCGCGACGAGCTGGCGGTGATCGTGGCCGGGTACGAGGAAGAGATGTCCGAGTTCATCGGCTCCAACCCCGGCCTGCGCAGCCGCTTCAAGACCTACATCGCGTTCCCGGACTACACGGCGGCGGAGCTGGTGAAGATCTTCGAGGACATGGTGCGCGAGGTGGGGATCGAGCTGGCCGAGGGGGCGCGGGCCAGCGCGGAGCAGATCTTCGCGGCCGCCGCGGGCAAGCAGGACTTCGGCAACGCGCGGTTCGCGCGATCCCTCTTCGAGCGGGCGTACGCGCGGATGGCCTCGCGCGCGGCCATGGACGGCGCCGTATCGGTCGACGAGCTGACGACCTTGCTCCCCGAAGACATGGACGACGACACCTCCATGCTGATCCGCGAGCGCGCGCCGATCGGGTTCGGACGGCCGAAGGCGTGAGGGGGAAGCCCGGAGAGCCAAAGGCCTGAGCTCGAAATTTCTGGAGTGGATGGGGCCGTGTCGCGGTGCGCCGCTGCACGGCCCTGTTCGTCTGCGGCCGGATCCGCATCTCCGAACGTTCGCGGCCGATCATGACGTCGATGAACATAAGGCTCGAGCCTGCGACTCCGGAGGATGCGGAAGCGCTCGCGGTGCTCCGGACGGATGTGGCCGGGCATCTCACGATGACGTATGGCCGCGGCCACTGGTCGTCCGCCGTCACCAGCCGGGGCGTGCTGGGCCGGATGCGCACCGGGACGGTCTTTGCGGCGCGGCAGGAGGGGCGCTTGGTCGCGACGCTCTGCCTCACCACCCGCAAGCCGTGGGCGATCGATGCGTCGTATCTCACGCCCGTGCCGCGCCCGCTGTATCTCGTGGACATGGCGGTGTCGCCGGCCCTGCAGCGCACGGGGATCGGCCGCGCCTGCCTGGCGGAGGCGGAGCGCATCGCCCGCGCCTGGCCCGCCGACGCCATTCGCCTGGACGCCTACGACGCACCGGCGGGCGCGGGCGCGTTCTACCAGCGCTGCGGCTATCGGGAAGCGGGGCGCAACGTCTATCGCGGCAATCCGCTGATCTACTACGAGCGCATCCTGCAGCCGCCTGCGCCAACCTGACGGTGTGTGCAGCCGGCGCATCCCTGCGCGGTGACGATGGGGATGGATATGCATCGCGCCGGCCAACCACGGCACGCCCCTCGCAGCCAGAATTCGCGGTGAGCGCCCCGCCGGTTCGGAGCCTCCTCACCGCCCGTCATGCGTCGATTGACGGCGCCCATTGTCCATCTCTCACCCCGGAAGGTTCCCATGAAAAAGCTGAACCTGCGGCTGGACGACCTGGCGGTGGAAACGTTCGAGCCCGCCGTCGTGGAGGCCGAACGGTCGGGAACGGTAAAGGGCAACCTGGACACTCCCCGCGCGTGCTGCACCGCCAGCTGCGGCGGCACCTGCGGCGCCAACCCCGCCAGCGACTGGCGCGACCGCGCCATAACCGTCACCAACTGCCCGCAATGCTGCGTCTGACATGACGTGCGCGGCCCTGCCCCGGCGGGGCCGCGCTGCATCCGGCGTGACGCGCGGTTCCGCAACATCCTCTCGCGCCGCTGGCGAAACAGGACGCGCGCTGTAGCTTGCACCCCCATGAAACCTCAAGCCCCGCCCTCGACCTCCGCCCGCCGCAGCCGCAAGCCCGAGCCCCGCACGGTGGATCTGCGCATCACCCTCGCCGACATCGACCCGCCCATCTGGCGCCACGTTCGCGTGCCGGACGAGCTCACGCTGGACCAGCTGCACCGCGTCATCCAGCTGCTCTTCGGCTGGCTGGACTACCACCTGTACAGCTTCCAGGCCGGCGAGCGTAGCTTCGAGGAGCCCGATATAGAGGCCACGGGCGAGGATTCTACCACGGTCCAGCTACGCGACCTCGAGCTGACAAAAGGTGGCCGTTTCACGTACACCTACGACTTCGGCGACGACTGGGTGCACGAGATCGAAGTGAAGGACATCTACGCCTCCACGCCCAGGGATGACGGGCCGCGTTTCCCCGAGTTGCTGGGCGGGGAACGCGCGGGTCCGCACGAGGATTCCGGCGGACCGCGCGGATACCAGCAGATGGTGGAGGCGCTCCGTGACCCACGCCATCCCGAACACAAGACGTATCGCAGTTGGGCCGGCGATTACGATCCCGAGCGGTTCGACGTGTGGATGGCCCGCAACAACCTGACGCTCGCCGCGGCGTGGGGCGCGATCTGAGATGCCGGCGGCCACCCCTGACGTTGAGGTAAGGAGCGGTGCGGGAAGGCTGGCTGGGCGACGATTACATCATCCTCTTCTCCGAGGAAGAGGCGACGGCTGCTTCACGGCGATACGGCATCGGCGAGGCGCTCCCTGGCTGCACGATCATCGGCCTGTGGGGCTGGGACGACTTTCTCGTGCGCGATCCTGCCGGCCGCACCTTTACCGTGCCCACCGTGCCAATGTCGGCCGGGTACCAGCGCGAGATCGCCCTGCCGCCTGCCGCGCCGTTGCTGGCCGACGACCGCTTTACCGGCAGAATCAAGTGGTACGTCACCCCGATCATCTTCGGGGGTGACCCGGAGCCGGGCGAAAATCTCATCTGGGTGAGCCACGACGACCATGCCGCGCTGGTGACCTGGTGGAATGCCAGGTATCACGAGTTGCAATAGCCTTTCACGACACCGTCGAGCCATGCCAGGGGCGCGGATGACGACTGTACCGCCCCGGAAATCCGCCCATCGTGCAGGGCGACCTGAGCGTGCTGGCAGAGGTGGCCAGCCCGCGCTTCGGCGAGGCGCGCGACCGGCTGGCGCGCTTCGCCGAACTGGTGAAATCGCCCGAGCACGTGCACACGCGTGCGCCGCCGCGCCGACCCCGAGGAGGTGGTGGGCGCGCTGCGCGAGTTCGCCAAGTACCCCGTCCCCGCCGACGTGGAGCGCACCTGGCCGGCGGAAGACCTGTCCGGCTACCCCTCCTTCTCGCCGGTCACGGGCAAGGCAACCCGGCCGATTGACCGGCCGCCTTCATTGCGGCGCGTCCCGTGCATGGGCCGTCGCGCCTCGATCGCGCGGCTCACGAGGAACTGTGCGGCTCGACGTGCCTGTGAGGCGTCCCGAAATCGAAGTGGAGCATGCCGGATACGACCATCCTGCTGGCGGGAGCCACCGGCAAGCTCGGCGGGCAGATCGCGGAGGAGCTGATCGGGCGGGGAGCGGCGGTGCGCGCGCTGGTGCGGCCGGGCACGGCGCCGGCAAAGGTGGCGCGGCTGCGGAGCCTGGGCGCGCGGGTCGTCGAGGCGGAGTACGGCGACGCGGCGGCGATGCGGGAAGCGTGCACGGGGGTGGCGTGCGTGGTTTCCGCGCTCAGCGGCCTGCGCGAGGTGATCGTGGACGCGCAGACGCGGCTGCTGGAGGCGGCGGTGAGCGCCGGCGTACCGCGCTTCATCCCGTCGGACTTCGCCATCGATTTCACCAGGCTGCCGCCCGGCTCCAACCGCAACCTGGACCTGCGGCGGGAGTTCAAGGAGCGGCTGGACCGCGCGCCCATCGCGGCCACGTCCATCCTGAACGGCGCCTTCGCGGACATGCTGACCGGTGTGGCGCCCATCATCCTCTTCAAGCGCCGCCGCGTCCTCTACTGGCAGAACGCGGATCAGCGGATGGACTTCACCGCGCGGGGCGACGTCGCCGCGTTCACCGCCGCCGCGGCGCTGGACCCGTCCACGCCCCGCATCCTGCGCATCGCCGGCGACCAGGGGAGTGCGCGCGAGTTGGCCGCGCTGATGAGCGACCTGACCGGGGAGCGTTACCGCCTGCTGCGTCCGGGCGGCCTGGGGCTGCTCGGCGTGCTGATCAGGATCGCGCGCAAGGTGGCGCCGGGGGACGGCGACGTGTATCCACCGTGGCAGGGGATGCAGTACCTGCACAACATGTTCAGCGGCCTGGGCAAGCTGCAGCCGCTGGACAACGACCGCTATCCCGGGCTGCGGTGGACCACCGCGCGCGACGTGCTCGCGGCGCGCTGATCGCTCGCGGCGCCGGATCACCCTGAAGCGTGGAGGCTGAATACCGCGCCCGCCCCCAGGCATTCGCTCGCGCTGGTGCCTCGATCGACGCGCTCACCTCCTCCCCGCATCCCCCCGCCCCTTCCCCTCACCTCCCCCAAATGCCGCCATGGGGGTCATGCATTGGCCCGCTAGTCCAATTTTTCAAAATCCCGCTTCGAAAATTCGGGAAATCCCACCGGCA
>DASTVC010000914.1:0-4388 GCA_035759295.1 Longimicrobium sp.
CCCCCGCCTTTGGCGCGGACGACTACGCGCTGGGGCAGTCGGTGGGGCTCCCCGTGCTGCGGCCGGTGAACGACCGCGGCGCGTTTCGCGATGACCTGCCGCTGGTGGGCGGGCGTTTCGTCAAGGACGCGGACACGGACCTGCTCATCGACCTCAAGGGGCGCGGGCTGGTCTTCAAGTCGTCGCGCGAGGAGCACAGCTACCCGCACTGCTGGCGGTGCCAGAGCCCGCTGCTGTACATGGCGCGCGATTCCTGGTTCATCCGCACCACCGCCGTGCGCGACCAGCTGCTGGCGAACAACGCGCAGATCAACTGGTACCCGCCGGAGGTGGGTGCCGGGCGCTTTGGCGAGTGGCTGGAGAACAACGTTGACTGGGCCATCAGCCGCAGCCGCTACTGGGGCACGCCGCTCCCCGCGTGGCTGTGCGATGCGGACCCGTCGCACACGGAGTTCATCGGCTCGTTCGACGAGCTCAAGCGCAAGAGCGGGCGCAGCGAGCTTCCCGATCCGCACCGGCCGTACGTGGACGAGCTGGAGTGGCCGTGCGAGCAGTGCGGCGGGACGATGCGCAGGACGCCGGAGGTGATCGACGTCTGGTTCGACTCGGGCGCCATGCCGTTCGCGCAGCACCACTATCCGTTCGAAAACGGGGACGAGCAGGAGCGGCAGTTCCCCGCGGACTTCATCTGCGAGGGAGTGGACCAGACGCGCGGGTGGTTCTACTCGCTGCTGGCCATCAGCACGCTGCTGGGGCGGGGCCCGTCGTACCGCAACGTGATCGTCAACGACCTGATTCTGGACGCCAAGGGACTCAAGATGTCCAAGTCCCGCGGCAACACGGTGAACCCCGCGGAGGCCATCGCCCAGTTCGGCGCCGACGCCATCCGCTGGTACCTGCTGTCGTCGTCAAATCCCTGGCTGCCCAAGCGGTTCGACCCGGAGGGCGTGAAGGAGGTGCAGCGCAAGACGTTCGACACGCTGCGCCAGACGTACCGCTTCTTCGCCATGTACGCCAGCCTGGAGGGGTGGACGGCGGACGCGGAGGCGCCGGCGGAGCGCGCGCTGCTGGACCGCTGGCTCCTGTCGCGTCTGGCGACGGTGACGGCGGAGGTCACGGAAGACCTGGAGGGGTACAACCTTACCCACGCCGTGCGCGCGGTGTCGGACTTCGTGATCGACGACCTGAGCAACTGGTACGTGCGCCGCTCCCGCGAGCGCTTCTGGGGTTCGGCCGACGCGGCGGACACGCGGTCGGCGTTCGCCACGCTGCACCACGCGCTGGTGACGGTGGCGCGGCTGATGGCCCCCTTCGCCCCCTTCCTGTCCGACTGGCTGCACCGCGCCCTCACCGGCGGCAGCGTGCACCTGGCGGACTTCCCGGCGGCCGATCCGGCCTCGGTGGACGAGCGGCTGGAGCGGGGGATGCAGGCCGTCCGCACGCTGTCGACGCTCGGGCGCGCGGCGCGTGACTCGGTGGCCATCCGCGTCCGCCAGCCGCTGGGGACGCTGTACGCGGTGGTGCCGGACGGATACGAGGTGGACGACGCGCTGCTGGCCATCCTTCGCGACGAGCTGAACGTGCACTCGGTGGAGTTCATGCACGCGGCGGAGGAGCTGGTGACCTTCAGCGCCAAGCCGAACTTCAAGGCGCTGGGCGCGGTGTTCGGCAAGCTGACGCCCAGGGTGGCGGACGCCATCCGCGGGCTGGAATCCGCCGTGCTGGCCGCCTTCAAGCGTGGCGAGCCGCTGAAGGTGGAGGCCGACGGGCAGGCGGTGGAGGTGACGGCGGAGCACTTCGACCTGGTGCAGAGCGCGCGCGGCACCTTTGCCACGGTGGACGAGGGCGGCTTTACCGTCGCGCTGGACCCGACGATCACGCCGGAGCTGCGGCTGGAGGGGCTGGCGCGCGAGCTCGTGAACCGGGTGCAGAACCTGCGCAAGGAGACGGGGCTGCAGGTGCAGGACCGCATTCGCCTGGGCATCTTTGGCGACGGCGAGATCCTGGACGTGTCGCGCCAGTGGGGCGAGTTCGTGGCCCGCGAGACGCTGGCCACCGAGCTGGAGACGGGATCGGTGAACGACTTCGAGGGATACGAGGCGTCGCGCGAGGTGGACCTGGACGGCGTGGCGGGAACGGTGGCGATCGCGCGCGTTGAGAACGAGGAATGAGATGAGCGAAACGATGGCGGATACGCGGCCCCTGGCGGTGCCGGACACGCGCGACGAGGCGCGCAAGAAGATCACGCTCTACCTGGGGCTCACGATCGGGCTGATCGTGATCGACCAGATCACCAAGTTCATCGTGGAGCGCACGCTGCGGCTGTACGACCCCGTCCCGGTGCTCGGCGAGTTCTTTCGCCTGACGTACATCTTCAACCGCGGCGCGGCGTTCGGCATTCACCTGGGCGAATGGTCGCGCATCGCGTTCAGCGTGCTGCCCGTGGCGGCGGCGGTGCTGCTGTACCTGATGTACCGCCAGACGCCGTGGCGCGACCGCACGCGCCTCATCTCCATCGCGCTGGTCACGGGCGGGGCCATCGGCAACCTGATCGACCGCATCCGCAGCTCGCGCGGGGTGGTGGACTTCTTCGACTTCGGGTTCGGGACGGTGCGCTGGCCGGTGTTCAACGTGGCCGACATCGGCGTCACGGTGGGCGCGCTGCTGCTGGCCGTGAGCCTGTGGCGCGAGGAGCAGAAGCTGGAGAAAGAGGAGGATGTCACCGCGTGACGCGGCGTCCGCTGGCGCCCTCTCCTCGCAAACCGCGCGAGGAGAGACGGCGATAGTGGCCGAGGGATTCTCCCACCCCCGCAAGCATGATTTCCTGAGGGAGCGCCCACGCGGGTCTGTCCCCGGCGATGGTGCCCGGGCGCGACCGAAGGATCTCCTTTCCAAACCTCGGACCTTGCCCCGGCGCACCGATGCCGCGGGACGGGTCCGTCGCGCTTCAGCGAGGGCCGAGCCACGGAGAGTAGATCCTTCGGTCGGCGCCACGGTCTTCGGCAGGGTGGGATCCGTGCTGCGCCTCCCTCAGGAAATCAACCGTCGTCATGAGGGTTGTAGCGCCCGGAGGTTGTCGCGTGCCGGCTGACGAAACCATCGAGTTCGTCGCGGGGGATGAGGCGGGGGAGCGGCTGGATACGTGGCTGGCGGCCCGCCTGGACGTCAGCCGCTCGCGCGCCACGCAGCTCATCGAGGAAGGCCGCGTCACCCTGAACGGCGCGGTGCCGAAGAAGCGCGACCGTCCCGCACGCGGCGACCGCGTGGAGGTGCGCATCCCCCCGCCCGCGCCGTCGCACATCGGCGGCGAAGACATTCCGCTCACCATCGTCTACCAGGACGACGACCTGCTGGTGATCGACAAGCCGCCGGGGCTGGTCGTGCATCCCGCGCCCGGCAACCCCACGGGCACGCTGGTGAACGCGCTGCTGCACGCGGTGGGCGACCTGTCGGGGATCGGCGGGGTGCTGCGGCCGGGGATCGTGCACCGGCTGGACAAGGACACGTCCGGGCTGCTCGTCGTCGCCAAGAACGACGAGGCGCACCGCACGCTTTCGGCGGAGCTCAAGGCGCGGCGCATCCGGCGCGTGTACCTGGTGGCCGCGTGGGGCCGGCTGGCGCAGGACGAGGTGCTGGTGGATGCGCCGATCGGCCGCCATTCCACCGAGCGCAAGCGGATGGCGGTGTCGCCGGGCGGGCGCCCCGCGCGCACGCGCTTCACACGGCTGGAGCGGTGGCGCGCGGCGGACCTGCTGCGCGCGGAGCTGGAGACCGGGCGCACGCACCAGATCCGCGTGCACCTGCTGCACATCGGCCACCCCGTGGTCGGCGACCGCACCTACGCGCCGGAGCGGCACAAGGGCTTCGGCGGGCCGGAGCGCGCGTGGGCGGCGGGGCTGGCGAAGCGTGTCCCCCGCCAGTTCCTGCACGCGACCGAGCTCCGCTTTACCCATCCGCGCACGGGGGAGGCGATGCGCTTCGACTCGCCCCTGCCGCCCGACTTGGCCGCCGCGGCGGAATGGGCGCGAGGAAGCGCGGAGTAGCGGCGCGTCCGTCGTCCCGATCCATCAACGCAACGAGCGGCGCCTTCCCACGCTGGGAGGCGCCGCTTCGCATTCCATCGCGAATCTGGCTGAACGCGGGTGCAAGCAGAAGTCGCTTGTCTCGCCCCGCATCCGCAAAAGACTGCGTCCAGAAGATCGCTGTCATACCGGGTTGCCGAGCATCGTTCCGGTTGGGGTTCAGGTATTCTGCCCCCACGTGTCATCCTGAGCGAGGCGCCCGCTCGACACCCGCGGAATCGCGTACCAGCCCGTGCGCCGACCGAAGGATCTCTGTCCGGAGCGCGATGTAGTCTGCCCTACGCCGCCCTCGGGACGGTGGCCGAT
>DASTVC010000915.1:0-3501 GCA_035759295.1 Longimicrobium sp.
GTGCGCATGTGGGTGGAGGCAGAGGAGGCGATCCGGTCCGACACACCGAGCAGGACGTATGAGCCGATTGGATGACGAATCGCTGCACGAACGGCTGGAGCGCCTGGAGCGGCTGGTCGAGGAGCTGAGCCGGCGCGTTCCGCCCCTCCCGGCGGATACGGTGTCCGTCGCGCCGCCGCCGCCCACCGCCGCCGCCACCGTGACGACGGAGCTGCCGCCGGAGCGCGGGCGCATCCGCCAGTCCGTCTCGGACCGCGCGCGCGAGTGGATGCCGGACGACGGCGCCAGCCCCTTCGCCTGGGACGGGCAGACGTGGCTCAACCGGCTGGGGATCGTGCTGCTGCTGCTGGGGGTGGCGCTGCTCTTTCGCTACTCCATCGACATGGGATGGCTCACCCCCGGCGTGCGCGTGGGCTTCGGTGCGGCGGTGGGGGCCGTGCTCACGGCGCTGGGGCTGCGGATGGACGAGCGGCGGCGCTTTGGCTCGGTGCTGCTGGGCGGCGGGATCGCGACGTTCTACCTCACCGGCTGGGCGGCCTTCAACCTGTACTCGCTGATCGGCTACGCGGCCGCGTTCGCGGGGATGGTGGCGATTACCGCGGGCGCGTTTCTGGTGGCGCTGTGGCGCAGCCAGCCGGCGCTGGCCATCGTGGGCGCGTTCGGCGGATTGGGGACGCCGCTGATCCTGGGGATCTCGTACGCCTCGCCGCGCGGGCTGGCGCTGTACACCTCCGCCGTGCTGGCGTGGACGGTGGTGCCGTACCTGCGCCGCGGCTGGCGCTCCGTGCTGTGGACGTCGATGGCGTTCGGCTGGGTGCTGCTGGCCTCCTACGCCAACGCGTTCTCCGCCGCCCTCGCCGCCTCGGACAACGCACGGCTGTGGATGCAGGGCGCGGCGGTGTTCGCGTGGATCATCCTGGGCGTGCTGCCGCTGGCCCGTCGCGTCGTCTCCATCGTCGCCGCGCGCCGGGCCTCGGCGGACGGGAAGCCGCACGAGCGGCGGTGGCGGGACTGGGATGCGCTGCACTGGTACGGCGTATCCCTCGCTCCACCCGCCATGTTCGCGGCCACGACGGCGCTGGTGTGGCGGATGGATCCGGACGCGTGGGGGCTGCTCACGGCCGTCGCCGCGGCCGTGTACGCCGCCGCGGCGTGGGCGCTGTGGCGCGCGGACGGGCGGCTGTCGCGCGTGCTCCTGTTCGCCGCGGCGGTGCTGCTGCCGGCCGGCTGCTTCGGCGCGCTGAACGGCGAGGCGCTGCTGGTGGCGCTGGCCGCGCAGGCGGTCGCGCTGCACCTGCTGGCCGCGTACGGCGCCGGCCCGGCCATCCGCTGGCTGGCCCACCGCGGCTTTACCGGCGTGGCCGGGTGGGTGCTCTTTCGCCTGGTGGAGAACGGCGACGTCGGGCTTCGCCGGGTGGCCGCGGACCTGGCGGCGATCGTGGCCGGATTCGCCATCTCGTACGTGGTCCGCACGCGCGCGGCGATGCTGGCGTACCGCATCTGGGCGCACGTGGCCGTGCTGGGGTGGGCGTGGCGGCAGCTGGCGCAGCTGGAGGGGGGGCAGGGCTACGCCACCATCGTCTGGGGCGCGTACGCGCTGGGCCTGCTGCTGCTGGCCATGCGGCAGGGGTGGCCCACGGCCGAGAAGGTGGCCATCTGGACCCTGCTGGCCACCGTCGCCAAGCTGTTCCTGGTGGACCTGGAGCGGCTGGACCCGCTCTTTCGCGTGCTGCTTTTCCTGGGATTCGGAGCCGTGTTCCTGTACTTCAGCTACTCGCTCTCCGGCGCATGGAAGCCGCGCGCCACGCCGGAGCCCGAGCCCGCGGGGCGTGACGCGTGAGGCAGCCCTACGCCCCGCCCGCCGGCCTGTGCGAGTCGTGCGCGAACGTCCGGATCGTCGACACGCGCCGCGGTTCGCGCTTCTTCCTCTGCCAGCTCTCCGACGTCGATCCGCGCTTCCCCAGGTATCCCCGCACCCCCGTGCTGCAGTGCATCGGCTACGCGCCGACGGCTACACCCGAGGTGGTCGCGGCGGAGCCCGGCGAGGGAGGCTGAAGGCCTTCCGACCGTGACGGAGGCTTGCCGGAAGTGAACGAAGTGAGTATGTATGGTCGGCATTCAACCGGGCCAAATACGACTTCGCGGGCAGGGCTTTCTGGGGATGGGAGGCTTGGGTGGCGGTCTATCTCTTTTTCGACGAATCGGGGAACCTGGACTTTTCCGAGAACGGCTCCCGCTGGTTCTGCTTCGGCGCGCTGACCCTGCGCGATCCGGGGCCGCTGAGCGCGGCCTTCACCCGCCTGCGGTACCGGTTGCTGGAGGAGGGGCTGGAGTTGGAATGCTTTCACGCCGCGGAGGACCGGCAGGTGGTCCGCAACCAGGTGTTCGCCGCCCTGGCCGAGGTGGGCAACTTCGACTTCGACGTGCTGGTGGCGGAAAAGAGCCTGACACCCGCCGAGCTGCGCGACCCGTTCGAGTTCTACGCGCACCTGGGCTACGTGCTGATGGACAGCGTGCTGGACCGCTTTCGCGGTATCGACGAGCCGATCATCATCATCACCGACTGCCTGCCGGTGCAGCGGGAACGCAAGCCGCTGGAAAAGGCGTTCCGAACGGCGATCCGGGAGTCGCTGAAGGGGCGCCCGTTTTCCATCATGCATCACAACTCCGCCACGCATGCGGGGCTGCAGGCGGTGGATTACTGCACCTGGGCGGTGCAGCGCAGATTGCGGGGAGATGACCGGCCGTACGAGCTGATCCGCCCCTGGATCCGGAGCGAGTGGGAGGCGTTCAGAAAGGTAGGGGCATAAAAAAAGCGACCTCCCCAGCTACCCTTGCCAAGAAGGGAGAGCCCCATGGGCTCTTGTCACCGGGGAGGTACCTTTACGCTTTTCCTGCTGCCCGGCAATATACCGAAGACCCGCGCTCCGCGCAAGACCCTCGTTCACTGCCTGTGTTTCACGGCCATCCCGGCGTTGAACTGCTGCGACTGCCGCCGAGGGATGCTCAGGGTGCGCCAGTCAGGCCCCGCGAAGTGCTTGGCCAGCAGCACGATCTGACCCACGTGGTAACAGGCGTGCGCCACGCCGCGGTCCACCGCCCGGATCACCGACTGCGGCTCGCCGCGGATGTGCACCGTGCGCGCCAGGTCGTCCGGCGTCAGCGACTGCAGCGTGCCCAGGAACGTCGTCCAGCCGCGCTCCCACGCCTCCATCAGCGCGGCCCGCGCGTCGGCGCCGCCCAGCTCGAATTCCGAATCGCGGTCGCGGTCCGGCTTTTCGCCGTCGGTGGTCAGGAAGTCGGTCCACCGCGAACGGAGGTTCCCCGCCATGTGCTTGACGATGAGCGCGATGCTGTTCTCCTCGTCCCCCAGCGGCGCGGCGAACTGCGCGTCGTCCACCTGAGCCATCGCGTCGTCCGCCAGCTTCTTGTAGCTGGCGGCGGTGGCGCGGACGTCCTCCAAGTACGCGGCTGCGAAATCCACGTCGATCCTCCTGTCCG
>DASTVC010000916.1:0-3222 GCA_035759295.1 Longimicrobium sp.
GGATCCCGCGCGCGACCAGCACCAGCGCAAGGTAGATCGCGGCGGCCATCAGCGTCTGGATCACCAGGTTGGCCAGCGATTCCGGACGGAGCACGTTGCGCGCGGTATCGACGATCCCTTCCCCCTCCACCGGCACCTTGGGGAACAGCTTGCCGATGGAGTACGGCCTGGCGCCCGTGAACGGCCAGCCCAGCATCAGGTTGGTGGGCCCGCTCTCGTCCAGCAGGTCCACCAGCAGGTGCGAGGCGTACCCCACCCCCGCGATGGCCGCCCAGCGGCCGCCGCCAAAGGCGTACGCCAGCAGCGCGACGATCAGCGCCGCCGTGACGCTGTGGGTGAAAGTGCCGTGCAGGCTGCCGCCGCGGCCCAGCAGGATTCCCAGGATGATGTCGCCGTCGGGCGAGGCGGCCAGCAACGCGGCTACGGCCCAGGCGCAGCGGCGCGGCGGCGGGTGGTCCATTCCAGCGCGCGCCACCTCCGCGAAGCCGGCGCCGATCAGCACGTGTGCGGGGGGAAACGCCATTCTGTATGGTTAACGCGGGTGAAGATCGCAGCCAAGGGGGGCACCGGACTGCGCCGGCTGATGGCACCAATCGTTCCGCCGTCGGCCAGGCGGCCGGTTCCATCGCCTGAAAGCGACGAGCCCTCCCCCGGATGGCCGGGAGAGGGCACGCCTGGGATCCTGCCGCGGCGTGGCGGTCAGGGCGCCGTCGATGCGCTCAGTTGCAGCGGCAGCTCAGGTTCTCGGTACAGAAGCAATTGGCGGGCGGGCAGGTGGTGTTGGTGCAGTTGGGGAACCGGCTGCCGATCTGGTGCCCGTCCACCGTCCCCCGCTCCTCCAACCGCTCCGACGTCTCGAACGACTCCACCTGCAGCGTGTCGAGCTTCAGCTGAACCTTCTTCATGGCAGCCTCCCCTGGATGGGCGTGAAGTGAGTCGTACAGCATACGCCGGACCGGTCGATTCCAGTATCAGACGCCATTTGTCGACCTGAATGTTGGATCGCCCGCTGGCCGACCGCTTACCCGTTCACCCGTTCACCCGTTCACCCCGTCACCCGTTCACCGCCCCGCCGCACTTGCGTCGGCACCAGTCCTGCGAACAGATTGGGCGGCTTTTCCCGAAGTGCATCCCCCGGCCTCAGAACACGTGGAATGAGCAGGACTTCCAAGCGTACCGCCGCCGGGCCCCACACGCCCAGCGTAACCCCCGTGTTTCCCCTCATCCTGCTGGAGACCATGCGCGACATGGACAAGCCGGACGAGGTGCTGGAGGGAGAGAACCTGGCGCTGAGCATGCCCCGCCGCCTGGGGCTGAGCGACGTGGTGTACCTGCAGATCCACAAGTTTCGCGAAGAGACAAAGAAGAAGAACCTGCAGACGCCGGCCGTGGTCGAGGACCTCATCCGCCTGGTCATCCGCCGCCCCGACGCCGACGAGATCTTCGAAGAGGCGGGGCGCCGCGTGGCGCGGCACGCCTGGAGCGAAAAGTCCGGCGCGTCGCGGCGCTGGGTGCGGTTGCTGCCGTCGGGAATGCGCCTGCGCGCCGCCGCCAAGGGCACGCGGCGGGTGATGAGCGAGATGGCGGGGAACGCGGAGCTGAGCGTGGCTGCGCGGCCGCTGCTGGTGCGCCTGCGCGGCTCGCTGACGAGCAACGCCGATCCGGGCGGGGCGGCGTGCGCGTTCTACACGGGCGTGATCTCGGAGATGATGACGCAGTACACCGGGCGTCCCCACACCGCGCAGCACCCCCGCTGCCACGCCCGACGCGCCGACGCCTGCGAGTGGACGGCGCTGGTCGCGGGGTGACGATCCGATGTACGACGTACCACCGGCGTTGACTTCCTGAGGGAGCGCCCACGCGGAACCTGAACCCGCACAGCCGCTTGCGCGCGACCGAAGGACCTTCTGTCGGCCTCCCCGGAGCCCGCCTTCAGCCACGGGACACGTCCCCACGCCTTCGCCGAACGCAAAAGCCTGTCATTTCGAAGGAGGCGCCACACGGGCGCGTCCTTCACCCCGGAGTCCGGCGCCGACTGAGAAATCTACCGTCGGATGCGCGTGGACTGCCGGACCGCCGGGTACCTGCGGCGTCTCCACCCTGCGCTGTCGGAGCGCGGAAAGGCCGCGGGTTCAGCGCGGGCTGCCGCATCCGCCCTCCCGGTAACCGACGGTAGATTCCTCGGCCCTGCAACCGTTGGTGCGAGCGGAAAAGTCAGTGCGGCCGGGCCTCGGAATGACACGTTCTTTTAACGAATCTGGAAATAGAGCACAGATAAAGCGGACGGTGTCATTCTGAGGAAGGCGCGCCTCCGGTCCTTTCCGGTTGCACCCTCGCCTGACTCGCCTGTGCGCCGACCGAAGAATCTCTACGATGGGCGCATCCTGTCGGCTACGTCGGCCTCGGCGCGAAGGGCCCTGCCCGTTTCCGATAAAGATTCTTCGGTCGGCGCACGGGTACTGGAACGTGAAGACGGTTTCGCGCGGCGCCTTCCTCAGAATGACAACGATCTTCTGACGCAGTCTTTTTTGCGGATTCGGTGATACGCGCATTTCCCAGCTCTCCGGGCGAACGCGACCTTTGCCTGCTCGCGTGGGCCCAGCCCGAACTCCGTGGAGGCCCGTCGTGATGCCGGCGAGGTCCTTCGGTCGGAGCCAGGCTGCATCGTAGCAGCAGATTGCGGCGCGGCGCCTCCTCAGGAAGTCAACGCTGCGGGCGGTTTGGCGACATCTTCTCAGGACAGGGCTCTTCCGCAGATCTCCATCAGTCCTCGGAGGGGGGCTCGCAGACCTCATTGAGCTCGTCCACCCCGGCCTCGCGGAACAGCTTGCGGCGCACGCGGCGGTCGTAGAGGGCCCACTTCAGGTCCTGCCCCACGGGATCGTCCTCGTCCCCCTTCAGGAACCCCAGCTCGATCTCGAAGCCGCCGGCCCGGCTGCGCCCGCCGCCATAGGGTCGGCCGCGCAGGTCGTCGCCCAGCGCGTCGCGAAGGAAGGCATCCACCTGCATGGTGCTGCTGAGGGTGCGCAGGCTTCCCGTCACCACCTCGCGGCCGTCCTCCTCGCCCAGCAGGCCGTAGACCACGGAGGTGTGCACGTTCTCCTCCGTAAGCAGTAAGTCGGCGGCCACGGGAATGGCGTCGCGATCCGCCCAGCGCACGTATCCCACCCCGGCGATGGAAAAGCCGTTGCGCACCGTGCGGCTGTGCAGCGCGTGCTCGAT
>DASTVC010000917.1:0-2517 GCA_035759295.1 Longimicrobium sp.
CGACAATCGACTCCCGCACTGACGCACTCACGCACTCACGCACTTCCGTCCTGGAGTACCTGGGCCGCCTGGACGAGCAGGTGAAGATCCGCGGTTTTCGCGTGGAGCTGGGGGAGGTGGAGGCCGTGCTGCGCCGCCACCCCGCCGTCCGCGAGTGCGTGGTGATCGCGCAGGAAGACGGGGCGGGGGAGAAGCGGCTGGCTGCGTACGTCGTGGGCGACGCCTCCGCCGACGCGCTGCGCGCGCACCTGCGGCGGACGCTGCCGGAGCACATGGTGCCTGCCGCGTTCGTGCGGATGGAGGCCCTTCCGCTCACCCCCAACGGCAAGGTGGACCGCAAGGCGCTCCCCGCGCCGGCGCTCGCCCGGGCCGACGGCGGCTACGTGGCGCCGCGCACGCCGGCGGAGGAGGTGCTGGCGGAGACGTGGGCGCGGGTGCTGGGCCTTCCGCGGCTGGGGGTGCGGGACAACGTCTTCGACCTGGGCGCGGAGTCGCTGGTGGCCACGCGCGTGGTGGCGCGCGTCCGCGAGGTATTCGGCGTGGAGCTTACCGTGCGCGCGGTGTTCGAGGCGCCCACCGTGGAGCGGCTGGCGGAGCGGGTGATGGCGGAGCGCGGGGCGGGGCATCGGCCGCTCCCCGCCATCGTCCCCCGGGGCGCGGTGGAAGCGCGGCTGTCGTGGGGGCAGCTGGGGCTGTGGTTCATCGAGCGGATGCACCCGGGGCTGGGCATCTACAACGTCCCCGAAGCCTTTCGCCTTTCCGGCCCGCTGGACGTGGCGGCGCTGGAGCGCGCCCTTGGCGAGATCGTCCGCCGCCACCACGCGCTGCGCACCGTCTTCCGCGAGCGCGGCGGCGCGCCGGTGCAGGCGGTGGCGCCGTTCGGCGGCTTCCGGCTGCCGGTGGAGGATCTCTCGGCGCTCCCGGACGGCGAGGCGGAGGCGGCCCGGCGCGCGGATGACGAGGCGGCGCGGGCGTTCGACCTCCAGGCGGGGCGGCCGTTCCGCGCCCGGCTGCTGCGGCTGGGAGCGGACGAGCACCTGCTGCTGCTCACCCTCCACCACGCCGTCACCGACGGGTGGAGCATGGACGTGCTGCGCCGCGAGCTGTCGGCGCTGTACGACGCGTACCGCGACGGCCGCGCGTCGTCGCTCCCGGAGCCGGCGGTGCAGTTCGCCGACTACACGGAGTGGCAGCGGGAGCACCGGGGCGATGCGTGGCTGGACGCCGAGATCGCCTGGTGGCGAGAGCGGCTGGCCGGCGCGCCGGCGCTGCTGGAGCTGCCGACGGACCACCCGCGCCCCGCGGCGCCCACCCATCGGGGCGCCACCGAGCGCATCCACCTCCCCCCCGATCTCTCGCACCGGCTGGAGGCGATGGGGCGCGGCGAGGACGCCACGCTGTTCATGGTGCTGCTGGCCGCCTTTCAGCTCCTGCTGGGCCGATATTCCGGCACGGACGACGTGGTGGTGGGGAGCCCCGTGGCGGGGCGCACGCACCGCGAGGTGGAGGAGACGATCGGCTTCTTTACCAACACGGTGGTCCTGCGCACCGACCTGGGCGGCGACCCGCGCTTTCGCCAGCTGCTGCGCCGCGTGCGCCAGGTCACGCTGGACGCGTACGATCATCAGCACGCCCCCGTGGAGCGCGTGGTCGAGGCGCTGCACCCCGGACGCTCGCGCAGCCACGCGCCGGTGTTCCAGGTGCTGTTCGTGCTGCAGGCGTCCAGCGGCGCCGCGCCCGACCTCGCCGGGCTCGCGGTGCGCCCGCACGACGTGGAGCTGCGGACCTCCAAGCTGGACCTGACCCTTTCCTTCACCCCGCGCGCGGACGGGCTGCGCGGGGACCTGGAGTACAGCACCGACCTCTTCGAGCGCGGCACGGTGCGGCGGCTGCTGGGCCACCTGGTGCGCGTGCTGGAGCAGGTGGCGGAGGATGCGGATCTTCGCCTGTCTGAGCTGGACCTTCTGGCGGAGGCGGAGCGCGCGCGGGTGGTGGAGGAGTGGAACCGGACGGACGCGCCGGTTCCCTCCACCGCGTGCATCCACACCCTCTTCGAAGCGCAGGCCGCGCGCACCCCGCACGCCGTCGCGGCGACCGACGGGCGCGGATCGCTGACCTACGTCGCGCTGAACGAGCGCGCGAACCGCCTTGCGCACCACCTGGTCCGCCTGGGCGTGGGGCCGGAGGTGCGGGTGGGGATCTGCCAGCCGCGCGGGGCGGAGATGCTGGTCTCCCTCCTGGCCGTGCTCAAGGCCGGCGGCGCCTACGTGCCGCTGGATCCCGCCTATCCGGCGGAGCGGCTGGCGTTCACCCTCCGCGACGCGCGTGTGGCGGTGCTGGTGACGGAGGATGCGCTCCGCGGCCTGCTCCCGGTGCCGGACGGCATCCACCTCCTGGCCGTGGACGCGTCCGCGGCGGAGATCGCCGCCGAGCGCGCGGAAAATCCCCCCGGCCGCGCGCTGCCTCGGAGCCTGGCCTACCTCATCTACACCTCCGGATCCACCGGCGTCCCCAAGG
>DASTVC010000918.1:0-2136 GCA_035759295.1 Longimicrobium sp.
GGCGTTGCCCGGGTACAGGGTGCAGTGCGAGGGGACAGAGATTCTTCGGTCGCGCCGCACGGTTCGGCGCCACACCGCGGGTCCGGGGTGGGCGCTCCCTCAGAATGACAGGTGTCTCCCGGACCAGGTTGTATTTCAGCCGACGTCCTGGATGGCGCGCACCACCAGATAGACGTGCGGCTCGTGCAGGATGGTGCCGTGGTTGCCGGTGACGGGGACCACGGTCACGCCGGCGGCGCGCGAGCCCCAGAACTCGTCGGCGGAGGCCTGCAGCGGCGCCTCGGCGGAGCCTTCGGTGCGGAAGTAGGTCAGGTGGCCATCGTACGGGCGCAGGTCGTAGGTAGCCTGCGCGGTCAGGTTGCCGCTGCGCACCCGGGTAAGGGCGACGACGATGTCCGCGCGCGACTCGGGAAGGAGCCGCGCGTCGTCCACCTGGCGGATCATGGCGACGGCCATCTCCCGCGGCGGCAGGTGGCGCACCTCATCGGGGCGAATGCGCTCGCTGGCCATCCACCCGGCGTATCCGCCGATGGTCTGCATCATCACCTCCGCCGCGTCGCGCGGATCGGCTTCGATGGCCTCGTCCGTCAGCGGCGAGGTGTCGAGCATCGCCAGCAGGTCCACCTCCTCGCCCGCCGCGCGCAGCTGCCGCGCCATCTCCCACGCCACCACCCCGCCGAACGACCATCCGCCCAGCCGGTACGGCCCGCGCGGGCGAAAGCGGCGGATGGCATCCACGTAGTACGCCGCCATCTCCTCCAGGTCCTGGATGGGCTCCTTGCCGTCCTCCAGCCCGCGCGGCTGCAGGCCGTACACCGGCTGGTCCGGCGCCAGGTTCACCGCCAGCCCGCGATAGCAGATCACGTGGCCGCCGGCCGGGTGCGCCAGGAACAGCGGCGGCCGCTCGCCGAAGGTCTGCAGGGCGACCAGGGGAAGGCGGACGGACCGCTCGCCGGCCTCCACGGCGCGGGCCAGCGCTTCCACCGTGGGCGCCTGCATCAGCATCCCCACGGGAACGTCGATCCCCAGCTCCCCGCGCAGCCGCGCAACCAGGCGGGTCGCGAGGATGGACTGGCCGCCCAGGTCGAAGAAGTCGTCGTGCGCGCCGATGCGCTCGAGTCCCAGCACGTCCTGCCAGACGGCGGCGATGCGCGCCTCCAGCCCGGGCTTCGGCGGGACGAACTCCGCGCCGTCCGTCCCCGCGTCCACCTCCGGAAGCGCGCGGCGGTCCAGCTTGCCGCTCCCCGTGCGCGGCAGCGCGTCGGTCCACGCGAACACGGCGGGCACCATGTACTCTGGCAGCCGCTCGCGCAGGAACGCGCGCAGCTCCGTGCCCGCCGGCAGCTCCGCGTCCGGACGCGCGACGAGGTAACCCGCCAGCCGCCGCCCCGCCGCGCCATCGCCACGCACCGCCACGGCGGCGTGGGCGATGGAGGGATGCGCGGCCAGCGCCTGCTCCACCTCTTCCAGCTCGATGCGGTGGCCGCGCACTTTCACCTGCGCGTCCATGCGGCCCAGGTACTCCAGCGTGCCGTCTTCGCGCCAGCGGCCGCGGTCCAGCGTGCGGTACATCCGCGACCCCGGCGGGCCGAAGGGGTCCGGGACGAACTTCTCCGCGGTCAGCGCCGGCCGCGACGCGTATCCCCGCGCCACCCCCGCGCCCGCCGTCCACACCTCCCCCGGCACGCCGATCCCCACGTGGCGCAGCGCGAGGTCCAGCACGTAGACGCGTCCGCCGGGGATCGGCCGGCCGATGCCCACGCGGTCGTTCCCCGGCTCCAGCACGGCCCAGGTGCTGTACGTGGTATCCTCCGTGGGCCCCCACAGGTTGACGATGCGCGGCACCCCGGCCTCCGCCAGCGCGCCCACCAGCGGCGGCGGCACGGCCTCGCCGCCCAGCAGCAGGCTCTGCGCGCCGGCGGGCAGGTGGCTCTCGCGCAGCAGCTCCGCCGCGGCGGTGGGCGTCATGGGCGCGGCGAGCACGCGGCGGCCGCGCGGCAGGCCGGCGAGCGCGTTCTCCACCAGCACGACCGTTCCGCCGCAGCACAGCGTGCCGAACAGCTCGCCCACCGACACGTCGAAGGTGACGGGGGTGGATCCCAGGACCGCGGTGCGCTCCTCGCCCAGCAGCTCGCG
>DASTVC010000919.1:0-12046 GCA_035759295.1 Longimicrobium sp.
CCCCCCCGCGGCCGGGGGACGCAGGTGTCCGCCACTCAGTTGCAGACGTGGCCCTGCGAGTCTATGCGGGTGGCGCAGCGCCGGCAGAACAGCAGCGGCGCGCACAGCTTTCGGTCCCATTCCCGCCGTCTGCAGCGAGGGCAGGAAGGGGTCATGTAGTGTCGTACGCCCAATCCCAGGGCCAGAACGGCGCTCAAACCCAGCAAGAGGGTCATCGGGTACTCTGGATGTTCCGTGTGTGGCAGTGGCAGGCCAGCCGGGCCAACCTGCTTCAATCTACGGTCCGTTTACGCGCGGCGAAAGAATTCATCCCCACGCCCGCCAGCGAATCTTCAACCTGCTGGACCGCAACGACATACGCCCCGCGTACACCGCGCAATATCACTGATACCCATTGCGGTATCAGTTCCGAATTCCTGATGCCGTACCGGATTCACACAATCCAACGCGACAGATGTCCTGGAGTGAGACACACAGTCCCGTCGACCCGTTGGGGCTATTCCGGCCCGGCCAGCCCCAGTTGCGGCGCGATGCCACGCATGGCGTGAATTACGTAGGCCACATGTTCCGCAAACTCCACGCCCAGCTCTTCGGCGGCGCGTAACACGTCCTCACGGTCCACGCCGGCGGCGAACTGCCGGTCCTTCATCTTCTTGAGCACCGACTTCGCCTCCAGGTCCATCACCGAGCGGCTGGGACGCACCAGCGCAGCGGCGGTGATCAGCCCGGTAATCTCGTCGCAGGCGTGCAGGGTGCGGTCCAGGCGGGTCCCGGGGTGCACGCCGGTCCGCGCGGCGTAGTGCGCCTGCACGGCGTGCAGCAACTCGTCGGGGTAGCCGCGCTCGCGCAGCATCTCCACGCCGCGCACGGGATGCTCGTCCGGCCACTGCTCGTAGTCGAAGTCGTGCAGCAGCCCCGCCAGGCCGTACAGATCCTCGTCCTCGCCAAAGCGGCGGGCGTAGGCGCGGCAGGCGGCCTCGACGGAGTGCATGTGGCGCCGCAGGCTCTCGCTCTGGACGTGCTGGTGCATGAGCGCGAGCGCGTCGTCGCGGCTGGGGAGCGTCATCGGTCTCTCGTGTCGTCAGCGGGTTTCGTTCAGCGCGCCGCCGGGTGGCCGCGCGCTGGCGGCGAATGTAAGGGCGCCTACGGACGCCCGAAACCCGCCCGCACCCACTTCCTTCATCCGGTTTCCCGTTTATACGGGCGCGGCGGGATCGGCGGATCGCGGGGGACGCTTCCCCTGGACGGATGGCATCGTTCCGAACCCGCAAAAAGCCCTGCGTCCAGAAGATCGCTGTCATTCTGGGGAAGGCGCCGCGCATAACCGCCTTCACGCACCTTGGCCTGTGCGCCGACCGAAGAATCCTTATCGGGGAACGGGAGGGTCCTTCGCGCCGAGGTCGACGTAACCGACAGGCCCCGTGCGCCCATCGCAGAGATTCTTCGGTCGGCGCACAGGCAAGGGTGCGACTGGAGGGAGATGAAGCGCGCGCCTCTCTCAGAATGACAGCGTCCGCTTTATCGGTGCTCTACTTCCGGATTCCGTACCGGGGATCCGACAAAGATCGCCTCACGCCGAATCCGCAGGGGCTTTCTCGTGGTCTTCATCATTTCGTCTGTTTTGACCCTACGAACGAAAAGGGACGCGGATCGCTCCGCGCCCCTTCATTCTTCACCTCGGTCCCTCGGTCAGCGGCCGGGGGAGAATTGCAGTGGCACGGCGGTCCACACGCCTACGGGGCGGCGGTTGATGCGGGCCGGGCGAAAGCGCATCGCGTGGCCAATGGTGGTCAGGTGCAGGTCCACGTGCGGATCTCCCGTGGGGCGTGCCTCCACCAGCACCACCTCGCCCGCCTCGTTCACGTAGACGCGCACCAGCGCGCGCACGTCGACGGTGCCGTCGGTGGAGGCCGGGTGCGTCTGCGCCACGTTGGTGAGGTAGGCGCGTACCTGCGACGGGTTGGCGATCTCCGGCGGCTGCTCGCTCCTGATTTCGCCCATGTCGCGCGGCGGGCGCGGCGCCATCCCCTCCAGCAGAATGCTAAGCTGCGCGGGCGGCGCCGACGCTTGGGTGGACACGTACGCGTTCACCAGCGGAAGCACCACGCCGTGCAGCGAGGGCGGCACGTTCGACAGCTGGAACGACACGCGCGGGTTCACGCCGCCGCTGTCCACGAACAGCAGCACGCGGCCGGTGGGCTGCTGCAGCCCCGCCGCGCGCAGACCTTCCACCATCCGCAGCCCCAGCTCCAGAGGGGCCTGCAGCGCAGCGGCGGCCTCGGCCAGGGAGCCCTCCTGCGCGCGCGCCGGCGCGGCGAACGCGAAGGCGCAGGCGAGCACGAGCGCGGCAAGGGAACGAATCTGCATCATCTACCGAAAGCGGCCAAGGGTGCGTTGCGAATCCGCGTCGCGCACCGTGGAGAAACGTGCCGGAGGATTGGCCCGGGACGGGGCCGAATCTATCCGTTTACCCATTTTCACGGAAGGGTGCCAGGCCGCTCCGGCCCGTTACACGAGGACGGAAGCAACACGGCCCCGGGACGCGGTGCCCGGGGCCGTCTGATGGCGCGTACGCGCGCGAAGTCAGCAGTCGTCGTAGGTGCAGCCGTTGTAGCAGCTCTGGCGCTGCGCCACGGTGCCGCCGCAGCGGGGCGGCAGGCAGGTGACGGTCGCCTCGAGCGCGCGGACGGTGCCCGCGCGGGCGGCCGGCGCCTCGTCGGCGGCGAACGACTGCACGCGCAGCTGCTCCACGTCCAGCGTCAGCTTCTTCATCGCGGCCTCCTTTGGGGGAAACGGCGTACGGGTCAGATGGCGGCGCAGATTTCCGGGTCGGTGCAGCTGGCGTAGCACGACATGCGCATCACCGTGCCGCACGCCGGCGGAGCCGTCGGATCGGGGGGGCAGGTCATCGGGGTGCGCAGGTGCGCGGCGACGGTGCCGCGGCCAGGGGTCGGCGCCTGCATGGGGAACGATTGCACCCGCAACTGATCGGGATCCAGAGAGAGCTTTCTCATCGGGGGCCTCTTTTCGGGGATTGGCGTACGGCTCAGAACGCGGCGCAGAACTCCGGGTCGGTGCAGCTGGCGTAGCACGACATGCGCATCACCGTGCCGCACTGGCGCGGCGCCGTTCCCGGCGGACAGTCGGGAACGGTAAGCAGGTGCGCGGCCACGGTCCCCCGGCCGGCGGGGGTCGGCTCCGTGGCGAACGACTCCACGCGCAGCTGATCGGGGTTGAGCGAGACCTTTCTCATGGGCGTCTCCGCATCCACGGTTTACGGCAGGAAGGGATTCGCACGATAGGCCGTCCCGCGCGAGGAGACAAGGCTGGCAAAACGCAGGCGGCCCCGGACAGGGTGTCCGGGGCCGCCATGCCGCCGACCGTGGATCAGACGCAGTCGCAGGTGTAGTACTCGGTGCACCAGCAGGAGTCGATGCCACCCGTCACCACGCACTCCGGCCCCTCGTAGGTACAGTTGTACGTCTTGGGGCACGTGGGCGTCGTGGCCGCGTGCGCCTGCACCGTGCCGCGCTGCGCCGGGACCGCCGCCGTGGGAAACGACGTGATCGACAGCTCCTCGATCTCCAGCTTGAGTCTCTTCATCATTCGGCTCTGTTCATTGGGTGTTCGCCCCGTCCGGACGTGGGCACGGCGGATTCCGAGCCCGCGTCGCGGCGGGCCGCTCAGACAGACGTACAGTCGCAGGACGCGTATTCGGTGCACCAGCAGGAGTTGATGCCGCCAGTCACCACGCACTCCGGCCCCTCGTAGGTGCAGTCGAACGTCCTGGGGCACGCGGGCGTCGTGGCCACGTGCGCCTGCACCGTGCCGCGCTCCGCCGGGACCGCCGCCGTGGCGAACGACATGATCGACAGCTCCTCGATCTCCAGCTTCAGCTTGCGCCTTTTCATCGCACTCGTCCCCGTTTTTTTGTTTATGTCCGCAAAGGTGAAAACCATGATAGCCGATGCGATCTGCCCGGACAAGCGCCGCGGCCGGCCGTGCGAATGAGGAGTACGGTGAGATCCGGAGAAACGAGGAGGACGCCGGATCGCCTCTTATCCGCGTCCTCCGTGTCTCCATGTGAGCCAGGCCGGGGCGAGGCTCAGATCGTCAGGGGCAGCTACGCTCGGTGCACCAGCATGAGTTCACCCCGCCGGTGACCACGCACCTGGGCGTGAGCACGTGTCCCTCGACCGTCCCGCGCGCCGGCGGCGCCAACGGCAGGGCCTCGAAGGAGTCGACCGCCAGCGCATCCAGATCCAGCGTCAGCTTCTTCATCCTGGGATCTCCGGAAAAGGAGTCGGACACAGCCGCGACCTTCCACGTGCCGCGTCATCTGCAGCCGTTGCACGGGACGGGTTTACGGCGGAAAACGAGCACCCATCATAACACGCGCAGCGCCGCCCGGACACTCTCGCGGCGATCCGGGCGGCGCGTACGGGGACCGGCAAGGCTCAGAAGTCGGCGCTGCCGGGGGTGCGGGGGTACGGGATCACGTCGCGGATGTTGGCCATGCCGGTGGCGTACATGATCATCCGCTCGAAGCCCAGGCCGAATCCGGCGTGCGGCACCGTGCCGTAGCGGCGCAGGTCGCGGTACCACCAGTAGCTGGCGGCGTCCAGCCCCATCTCCGCCATCCGCTGGTCCATCACGTCCAGCCGCTCCTCGCGCTGCGACCCGCCGATGATCTCGCCCACCCCCGGCGCCAGCACGTCCATGGCCGTCACCGTGCGGCCGTCGTCGTTCAGGCGCATGTAGAAGGACTTGATGTCCTTGGGGTAGTTCAGCACGATCACCGGGCCGCCCACCAGCTGTTCCGTGAGAAAGCGCTCATGCTCCGTGGCCAGGTCCACCCCCCAGCTCACCGGGAACTCGAACTTCTTCTTCGAATCCTCCAGCCGGCGCACGGCCTCGGTGTACTCCATCCGCTCGAACGGGGAGTTCAGCACGTCCTCCAACCGCTTGACGACGCCCTTCTGGATGCGGTCGTCGAAGAAGGCCATGTCGTCCTGCCGCTCGTCCAGCAGGTCCTTGATGAGCGACTTGAGGTAGTCCTCGGCCAGGTCGGCGTCGTCGTTCAGGTCGGCGAAGGCGATCTCGGGCTCGATCATCCAGAACTCGGCCGCGTGGCGGGTGGTGTTGCTGTTCTCCGCGCGGAACGTGGGGCCGAAGGTGTACACCTGGCCCAGCGCCATGGCGTACGCCTCCACGTTCAGCTGCCCGCTTACCGTGAGCGCCGCGCTCCCCCCGAAGAAGTCGCGAGAAAAGTCCACCGCCCCCTCCGGCGTGCGGGGAAGGTTGGCCAGGTCCAGCGTGCTCACGCGGAACATCTCGCCCGCGCCCTCGGCGTCGCTGGTGGTGATGATGGGCGTGTGGATCCAGTAGAAGCCGCGCCGGTCGAAGAAGCGGTGGGTCGCCATCGCCAGCGTGTGCCGCACCCGCGCCACCGCCCCGAAGGTGTTGGTGCGCACCCGCAGATGGGCCACGGAGCGCAGGAACTCCATCGAGTGTTCCTTGGGCTGGATGGGGTACGTCTCCGGATCCTCCACCCATCCAAGGACTTCCACCTCCTTCGCCAGCACCTCCACCGGCTGCGGCCGCCCGGGCGTGGGCACCAGCTCGCCCGTGATCGACACGGAGCAGCCGGCGGTCAGGCGCTGCACCTCGGCCTCGTAGTTGGGCAGGTCGCGCGGCGCCACCACCTGGATGGGGGCAAAGCCGGAGCCGTCGTGCACGTTGATGAACGACATGCCGGCCTTGGAGTCGCGGCGGGTGCGCACCCACCCCTTTACGGTGACGGTCTCCCCCGCGGGCACGGCGCCGCGCAGCAGCTCTGCGATCCTGTGGTGGGGCATAAGGGCGGTCGGCGGTCTTTTGGTGGCACGGATGCAGACGCCCGCGCACGTGCGCGGGCGAAAGAGCGGATGAAAGTATGCGCCCGCCGCGCAAAAGGAAACGGCGGCCCGCGCTCCTGTGCACGTTCCGCGGCGCTGTCCCGGATCCCCGGAAGAATGGCCTCACACGGAGTCAACGGAGTCAGCGGAGTTTTCTCGTGCCGTTTCCTCCGCGCTCACGTCAAAGCCTGAGTCACGGAGCGGACGGCACGGCGGTCGGCCAGGCGCGAGCGGGCGTGGGCCGTCGGGAACGGGATGAAAGGCAGAACGCGGCAGAGGGCCATCCGCGTTTTTTCGTAGGACGGCAAAGCCGGCTTGCTTCGCGGTTCCTGCACGGTTGCGGGAGGCGGGCCCTCGTGCGCGCCCCATCTGCGACGGGGAGGCCCTCTCCCCCGCCGTCTTCGCCGCTCGTTCCTCGCGGCTCGCGGCGACCCCTCCCCCAAACTGCGGGGGAGGGGTGTCCGGCTACTTTTGCTTCCTGGTGTGTTTTCGGAGAGGGATGCGGATCGGCGGACGGTCTCCCCAGCGCCCGGGAGCAAGCGGGCCACTCCACCTGATGCGCGATCCCGAGAACCATCCCCCCCGCTCCATGATCGAGGCGAGCGGGGGCGGAACGCGGATCAGTGCGCCGCCGCCGGGATCGGGACGGGGGGGGTCGGCAGGACGACGGACGTGGCCGCGGGGGCCGGCGCGCGGGTGCGCAGCCGCGACGTCAGTCGGGAGAGCGCGCGGTCCAGCCCCAGCCCCAGCACCACGACCAGCGCCAGGTACAGCGCGTAGAAGGCGATGGACGCCGCGCCGCCCCACGCGGCCACGGTGCCCGCGCCCGCCAGGGTCAGCATCCAGGCGTACAGCGGCACGTGCAGCAGGTAGATGGTCAGGCTGGCCTCCCCCAGCATCCGCGACGGGTCCGCCGCCAGCACGCGGTGCATCCACCCCGCCGATCCCACGGCCAGGCTCCAGAGCAGCACCGCGTGCAGCGGCGCCCACAGGCCGTTGTGGTTCATGGGGAAGAGGACGGCGGGCGGCAGCACCAGCGTCCCCACCAGCACCGCGGCGGCCGCGGGCGCCACCCACGCGGGAATGCGCGGCCATGCGCGGGCCAGCAGCAGCCTCGCCAGCAGCACGCCGAACAGGAACTCCGGCAGCCGCGCCAGCGGAAAGGTGAAGAGCGCCGTGCGCCAGAGCGGGTCCGCCGGCTGCGCGAGCACGAACGCCGCCGCGGGAAGGAGCATGGCCCCCCACAGCACCGCCATGCCGGCCAGCAGCCGCCGCGGCGTCCACGCCGCCGTCCGCCGCAGGACCGCCGGCAGGAGCAGGTAGCCGAGGGCCAGGTACGAGAGCGACCACGCGGGGCTGTCGAACGAGTTGGCGAACGCGGGCCAGAACGCCTGCAGGCCGCCGGCCGTGGCCGCCGCGCGCAGCCAGCGCTCCACCGGTCCGTACGATTCCCACACCAGCGGCAGGGCGATCAGGTGGCAGACCAGCGCCGCGGGATACAGCCGCACCAGCCGCCGCCACAGAAACTCGCGCGCGGGCACCCGCAGCCCGCCGCCCGGCGCGGCGTACGCCCAGGTGAGGATGAAGCCGGAGAGGATGAAGAACAGGCTGGCCGTGCTGGCGCCCCACCTGGTGAGCCGCGCCACCTCGGGCGGCAGCCACCCGGCGCGCAGGGTGTGCAGCAGCACGATGTGCATCGCCGCGTAGAAGCGGAGGCCGGCGAGTGTGGGCAGGGGTGGACGGGCGGGGACGGAGGGCTGGACGGGCATGGGGGGGGCGCCCTGACGGAGGGAGAAAGAGCCTGCGCGAATCAAAGCGGAGGGCCTGCGAAGGAGGACGAATGTAACGTTTCGTACGTCATATGAGAATAGTCTTGATCGTAGCGCAAGCCGTGACAAACCCTAGATTTTTCAAGAGCTTCCGGAACACGCCGCTCTTCCCCGCACCGTCACGCCGGGATCCCTCTCCTCACGGGAAGCGGAGCATTCGATCTACTGCGTGGAGAACGAAAAAGTACGCGGAGGAAGTCCACCCTCCGCGCACTCTCCTTTTTCCCGCCGCGCATTCCGCGCTCTGCCGTGCGAATCGACGGCTCTACTCGCGATCCTCCACGCGGCGCTGCCGGAGGGGGGTGACTGCGCACTCCGTCACGCCGTGGCCTTCGGTGGCGGTGACCTCGAAGCGCACGTCGTCCCACTCCACCGTGTCGCCGATGACGGGCGGGCGGTCCAGCAGCGCCAGCACCAGGCCGCTCACCGTGTCGACCTCCGGGTGCTCCAGCACCAGGTCCAGCTCCTCGCCCACCTCGCCGATGCGCATGGTTCCCGCCACGCGCAGGCGGCCGGCGGGGTCGCGGTCGGCGCCGGGGCGCTGCACCCAGCCTTCCTCGATCTCGCCCACCACCTCCTCGAACAGGTCCTCGATGGTGATGACCCCCGCCGTGCCGCCGTGCTCGTCCATCACCACCGCCATCTGGCTGTTCACCCGCCGCATGGCGCCCAGCACCACGTCCATCCCCGAGGTCTCGGGGATGAAGGGTACCTCGCGCACCTCCGAGGGCCGCAGGGCGCGGCGGTTGGGCATGCGGCGCAGGATGTCCTTGATGTGGACCACGCCCACGATCTGGTCCAGGCTCCCCTCGTAGACGGGGTAGCGCGTGTGCGGCGTCGTCCGCAGGATGCGGAGCATCTCCTCCGACGGCGCGCCCGCGGGGATGCCGACCACGCGGACGCGGGGGATCATCACCTCCCCCGCCGTAAGCTCGCCGAACTCCAGGAGCTCCTGCACCACGTCGGCGCTCTCGCTGCGGAGCATTCCCCCCGCCTGGCTTTCGCGGACGATGAACTGCAGCTCCTCCGGCGTGCGGTAGTGCTCGCCGCTGGCCACGAAGCGATTGATCCCCGCCATCCGCAAAATCCAGTTCCCGATGCCGTTCAGCGCCATCACCGGCAGGATCACCACGCGCTGGATCCCCAGCATCACCGGCGTCACCAGCAGCGCCGCCCGGTCCGCCGACTGCAGCGCCAGCGACTTGGGGATCATCTCCCCGATGACGATGTGGAAGTACGTCAGGATCGCCACGGCCAGGATGCTGGCCAGCGTGTGCGCCGCCGGCGCCTTGAGCGGCCCCAGCCCCGTGAGCGAATGGCCGATCCACTCCGCCAGCACGTGCTCGCCGTACATGCCCAGGCCGAGGCTGGCGATGGTGATCCCCAGCTGCGCCGTGGCGATGTAGCGGTCCTGCTTGCGCGGGTCCGTCAGGATCGCCGCCACCAGCCGGGCCACCGCGTCGCCCTCCGCCGCCCGCCGCTCGATGGCCGCCCGCGGCGCGCCCACGATGGCGAACTCCGCCGCCACGAACAGCGCGTTCAGCAGGATGAGGACGGTGATGATGAGGATGGGGACGAGCTTATCCATCACGCCCCTCCTCGCGGTCCTCGGCCCGCCGCGGCAGCCACGGCGTCGCGAGAATGGACGCCACCGCGTGCCCCGCGACGGACTCCACCTCCACCCACACCCCGTCGATCGCCACCGTCTCCCCCGCCCGGGGCACGTGCCCCAGCTCCTCCATCACCCGCCCGCCGACCGTGTCCGCCTCACCCTCCCACAGAATGCCGATCCACGGCTCCGCCTCGTCCAGCCGCAGCCAGCCGGGAAGGCGCACGCGGCCGTCTTCCAGCTTCTCGGGACGCGGCTCGTTGACGCGGAACTCGTCGGCGATCTCGCCCATCACCTCCGTCAGCACGTCGTCCAGCGTAACCAGCCCGGCCACGCCGCCGAACTCGTCCATCACGATGGCCGCGTGGCTGCGCCGCTCGCGCATCAGGGTCAGCAGCCGGTCGGCCGTCACGCTCTCGTGCACCATCAGGATCGGCCGCATCAGCTCCCGGATGGACCGCACCCGGCCGCTGTCCAGGTAGCCGCGGAACAGGTCCTTGGTGTGCAGCAGCCCCTCCACGTGGTCGATGTCGCCGCGGTAGACGGGAAGGCGCGTATACGGCGTCTGCGCCATCCGCGTGAGCACCTCGTCGATCGGCGTGTCGATCTCCACCCCCACGATCTCCTGCCGCGGCACCATCAGGTGGCGCGCGGGGCGGATGCCGAGCTGGAGGGCGCGCCGCAGCCGCCGGTGCTCGTCGGGCTCCAGCAGCCCGCCGTCGCGGCTTTCGGCGATCAGCAGGTCGATCTCCTCGGGAGAATGGATGTGGCGGTGGCCCACGGGCTGGACACCCATGGCCCGAAGTGCCAGGTTGCCGCTGCCGTTCAGAAAGCGTATGAAGATGGAGAACGCCACCAGCGACCACTTCATGGGCAGCGAGGTGCGCAGCGCCACCTGGGTGGGGAACTGCAGCGCCAGCGACTTGGGCACCAGCTCGCTCAGCACCATCGCCAGCACGGTGAGCAGGACGAGGATGATGCCGGCCGCCGTGGAGCGGGCCCCGCTGTCGCTGAGATTCGACACGCGCTGGATGAGCCCCGCCAGCGGCCCGGCCATGGCCGCCTGCCCGTACGCGCCGATGATGAGCGACGTAAGGGTGATGCCGATCTGGCAGGCGGCGATGTAGCTGTCCAGGGCCTGGGGGTCGTCCAGGTAGGGAAGCAGGCGCACGGCGGCGGCGTCTCCCTGCTCGGCGCGCTGGCGGATGCGGCTGCGGCGCACGCTTACCGCCGCGAATTCGGCGGCCACGTACAGGGCGGTAAGCGCAATGAGCCCGGTGATGACCAGCAGCGGGATCAGCGGCATTTGGGCTGGGTGCGGGACGGGTCCCGGGGCGCCGGAAGGGGCGCATCCGGGGGGCGCGGAACGGGTCCCGCGCGCGTAGCACTTGTGCTCAAGCGGTAAAAAGTGCTCATTGTAGAGATTCAGAGGAACGCACGGAGCACGCCAGAGGCACCGGACGTGCGGAAGAACGCCGCATCCAGTGGAGGGTACGTGTTGCGCGAACCCCCCGCAAGACGATCTTTTCAAGCGCTCCCGGCGTGCGGCCGAGAAGCGCCGCGTCCCCCCAGTACCCTGTGACCGGTTAAGGATGGACCAGGAAACCGCCCTCAGCGACAAGCTGCGCGACCGAATTCTGAGCGCCCTTCACCTGGGGCTGCTGCAGCCCGGTGACCGCCTGCCCAGCATCCGCACCCTGTGGCGCGAGATGGGGGTGGACCACCGGGTGGTGGCCCAGGCCTACCGCGTGCTGGAAGACGAGGGGCTGGTGGAGGTGCGCGGCCGCTCCGGCGTGTACCTGGCCCCCCAGGACCAGCTGGGCGGCGAGGTGCTGGCCGAGACGGCCCGGTGGATGGCCGGCGTGCTGGTGGAAGGCTGGAAGCGCCGCATGACGCTGGCCGAGATCCCCGAGCTCATCCGCCGCTGCACCAGCACCGTGCGGCTGCGCTGCGCCTGCGTGGAGAGCAACGTGGACCAGATGACCGCGTACTGCGCGGAGCTCGAGGAGCAGTTCGGCCTGGAGCCGGTCCCCGTCTACATCTCTCCCATCCCCCTTCCCCGCCCCGACCGCTCCGTGGAGTTCCACGCCGTGGAGCAGGCCATCCGCGCCACGGACCTGGTGGTGACCACCAGCTACCACTCGCGGCTGGTGCGCAAGGCGGCGGAGAACGTGGACGTGCCGGCGGTCACGCTGACCGTCAACAGCGAGGTGGTGGAGACGGTGCAGCGGCAGATTCGCAGCGGCGGGGTCACGCTGGTGTGCGTGGACCCCGAGTTCGGCAACCGGCTGCGCGCCATGTACGCCGACGCCAGCGAGGGCCCCGAGCAGATCCGCGTGGTCCTGGCCGACGACGCCGAGGCGCTGGCCGCGCTGAACCGCGACGACGCCGTGATCGTGACGCGCGCCGCCCGCAACCGCATGGGCGACGCCGCGGATGAGCTGCCGCCGCTGCTGCTCCCCCACTCCCCGACCTTCAGCGCGCACACCGCGCGCGAGCTGCTGCAGCTCATCATCCGGCTGAACCTGGCCGCGGCGGAGCAGCAGGACCCGGCGGAGCTGCTGGCGGGGACGGCCGTGGGGAGCTCGGGTGTGATGGTGTGATGGTGTGATGGTGTGATGGTGTGATGGTGTGATGGTGTGATGGTGTGATGGTGTGATGGTGTGATGGTGTGATGGTGTGATGGTGTGATGGTGTGATGGTGTGATGGT
>DASTVC010000920.1:0-2652 GCA_035759295.1 Longimicrobium sp.
TCCACCACCACCACCGTGGTGGCCGGCGCGCGGTGCAGCGCGGCGTCCAGCTCGCCCCACGCCACGTCGCCCACCACCCTGAACGGCGCCCCCGCCGTCTCGAACACCGGCACCAGCTCCGGCTCCATCACCAGCAACGGACGCAGGTTAGCCGAAAGGCGGAGCAGCCGCGTGTCTCGAACAGGGCGGTCATCTCCGCACGGAGGGGACGGATCAAGGTCAGGGGACAGCCTGCCCGGCGCGGTTTGCCGGGCGGGCTCTTTCCGCCTCCCCGCGCCCCGATCCGGAATGGTCGTTGAGTATCTGATTCGGAATCCGGAATCGAGCACCGATCAAGCGGACGGTGTCATTCTGAGGGAGGCGCGCGCTCTGGACTTCCCAGTCGCACCCTTGCCGGTGCGCCGACCGAAGAATCTCTACGATGGGCGCACGGTCCTGTCGGCTACGTCTGCTTCGGCGCGAGAGGCGCCCGTGCCCGATAAAGATTCTTCGGTCGGCGCACAGGTCCTGGAGCGTACAGATGGCTCTGCGCGGCGCCTTCCTCAGAATGACAGCGATCTTCTGGACGCAGTCTTTTTGCTGAATCAGTGTGAGTCGGTAGCGGCTCTTGAGTATCTGATTCGGTAACGTGCCGTCCGCCCGCTGGAGCGATGGATTTCCGCCGCTGGACGCCGTAAGGTAAACTGCCTAATCTGCCTCTTTCATCCCTTACCGCGGCCCAGCCAAGGCGGCTCATTCCCCACGGGCTCGCCTGCCTGCTTCCGCCGCACCCACTCCGCAAGGGCGGCACACCCGCTCTTCCACTCCGCCACATAACCCGCAATCGTCTGATCGGCCGCCCGGAGGGCGGACGGCGTGGGCTCGGAGCCAGGCGGGAGCCCTTCTCGACGTAGCGCCGTGTGGATAAGTGACGGCCGCATTCCTTCCCACCCGGTGCGCATGTACGCTTCAACGCGCTCGCGCAGATCATCAGTCAGCATCGCAAGCGCCGCGAACACCTCGTCGCTGATGGACCACCCCCCGTCATACCTGCCTTCCAAAAGCAGTTCTGCCATCCCGTGTGCCGTCTCGTGTGCCTCCTGCTCGTCTCCAATCAGAGCGAAAGCACGAAACAGCTCTTCTTCCGTGAAGGGCAGGTCGTTCTCGTCAATGTAGTGCGATTTGTTCACGGCGCTTGCTCCCCCCGGATGTCTAGAAGTCGGGATGTCCCGGCCCCATCACCATATGCAGGTCGTTGGCCTGCGGATACACCGTGCCGACCCACACGGTGTTACGGAAGCGCCACCCGCCCCAGCAGACCAGTTGTATCGTCCCGCTTTCCGCGATCCACCAATTATCCTTGCTGGGAGTCGGGCCGGAAATGTTGTACCACGCGGGAGATCGACCGACAAGCGGGTTTACGCGAGTCATCCGGCCACTGAACTGGAACTCGTGGTTCCGTCCAGCGATTTCGATCAGGGTGGTCACGGTCTTACCCATCAGCGGCTGAGGACAGATATCCGAATCCACTTCCTCGCAGTCTGCTTCGCATTCACCATCGGGGCACGGACTCGTCACCGATTCGATGCAGGTGCCGGGATCGCCGTCCCCGTCGCCACCACCGCCGTCGCCACCACCGCCGTCGCCGAGGCCGCCTCCTGAGTCGCCGCCGCCGCCCGGACACGATTCTACGGTCGCATCGGTCGCGTCAGTCGGGCCGGCAGAGCTCAAGCACTCACCGCCGCCTTCTTCGCAGTCCCCGTCCAGTTCCATCCACGGCTCGCACCATCCACCACTGATCGGCGGGAGCAGGCAGACGCCACCAGCCACGCACCCCTGCGGCGCCGCCGGCTCGCCCTGGGGAGAAACGGCAAGGTCTGCCGCACGCTGCTGAACCGATTGGGTGGGGCTGTCCGCGCACGCCCCGAGCGTGAGCACCACGCCCGCAAGAACTCCGATTTGTAATAGCAAGCCTCGCATGTGATTCTCCCTTTCATTCCGAATGATTGACGGGCACGTTGCTGCGTTGGACCAATGAGAGAGCGAGTTTTCGTTATCTCCTTTCTGCGATCTCATAGAAGAACGTTACTTCGCAAACCGAGTGGCTGGGATACCGCGACCATCATCCGTCCGTCACCCCGTCACCCCGTCACCCGGCCCCTCCGTCACCGCTCGGCCCGGCGCCGCTCCCTCGCGGCCTCGCGCGCGTCCCGCAGGGCGGCATTGAACGCCGCGGCCGCGGTGGCGAAGGCGCCGGCCTTGCGCAGGGTGGTGCTGTCCACGCCCAGGAACGTGGTGATGGCGCGCCGCAGCGAGCGCTCCGTCTGGTAGCCACTGGCGTAGGCGGCGCCGTAGACGGTGCGGCCGGGGTCGTCCAGCAGCACGCAGGCAAGCAGCACCCGCAGCCACGCCTGCACGTGCCGCGGCGCCGGCAGGTCTGCCCGCGCGCATCGCACGGTCAGCGTGCGCGGCGTAACCCCCAGCCGCGCCGCCAGCTCCGGCGCCTGCCCGCCCTCCGCCGCCACCTCGGCCGCCGCCAGCAGGATCTGCCGCGCCTCGGCGCTCACGTAGGGCGAGAACGCCGCCTCCAGCGCGCGCTTGAGCGGACGCACGTGCGCCTGCCGCAGACGGGCGGCCAGCGCGCGCGGCGTGCTCTCCGTACCCAGCGCCACC
>DASTVC010000921.1:0-2642 GCA_035759295.1 Longimicrobium sp.
TGAGCGTGCCGCGCCTGGCGATCTCGACCAGCTCGCGCAGCTCCGTCAGGCTCCCCGTGTACGAGCCGCGGATCGTCAGGTTCTTGAGCGCGATGGAGGGGATCGGCACCGCCAGCTCGCCGCCGAACAGGCCGACGATGACCAGTGTGCCGTTCTTGGCCAGGAGCGAGAATCCCAGGCCCGACGTATCCGCCGCCCCCACGAAGTCGATCACCGCCGCCACGCCGCGCCCGCCGGTGGCCGCCATCACCTGATCGACGGCGGACGTGCTTCGCGAGTTGATCGTGGTCCAGTCGCCGAACGCGCGGGCGGCGGCGAGCTTGGCGTCGGTCACGTCGATTACGGTGACGCGGGCGGAGGTCAGCTCGCGCACCATCTGCACCGCCATCAGCCCCAGCCCGCCGGCGCCGATGATCACCAGGTCCTCGTCCGCGGAGAGCGGAAGGGCCTTCTTGAGCGCGCTGTAGGCGGAAAGGCCGGCGCAGGCGTACGAGCACGCCGTCTCCGGCGGCAGGCCGCCGATGTCTACCAGGAACCGCGCGCTCGGCACCAGCACGTGGTCCGCGTAGCCGCCGGGGCTCAGCACGCCCAGCGAGCGCATCCGCGTGCAGTGGTTGGAGCGGTCGTCCGCGCAGTGGGCGCACTCGCCGCAGGCGATCCACGGAAAGACCAGCCGCACGTCGCCAACCTGCACGCCGCGCGCGTCCGGGCCCACCGCGGCGACCCGCCCCACGACCTCGTGCCCCATGGTGAGCGGCAGGGTGACGCCGCGGTCGACGACGTACGAACGTTTGCCGCCGCCCAGGTCGTAGTATCCCTCCCACAGGTGCAGGTCGCTGTGGCACACGCCGCACGCCACCGTCTCGAGCAGCACCTCTTCCCCTCGCGGCTGGGGCGTGGGCTGCTCGCTCCAGACCAGCGGCTCTCCGAAAGCGGTCAGTTGCAGGCTGCGCATGTTGCGGATCGGGCGGATGACGGAGGTGCACGACGGGAAGATCACGATAGCCACCGAACATCGTTCGGCATAGTACGATCGAACCATTCCTGCTGCAACGTCGGTCGGTGGAGGGGGTTCCATGCGCAAAACCGACGACCCCGGCCGATGCTTCTGGCCGGGGTCGCTCGTGTGTTCGGTGGATCCGCTCGCCGGCTACCGGCGCCAGGCGAGACCGATGCCGACGTCCGGGGTATCGTCGCTCAGGCCGATGCTCAGGCGCAGGATGAGGTTGTTGGAAAACTCCGCGTCCAGCCCCAGGTCCGCCAGAAGCTCCGCCTCGAAGTCGTCCTCCGTCGCGATGCCGTCGATGAGGGCGATGCGGGGGTGGATGTACGGCGTGAGCGCCACGCCCGGGTTCACGAAGCGCTTGCCGATGGACAGGCCGCCCTGCACGCCGATGGCGTCGAGGTCGCCGATGAGCCCCTGCGCGGCCGCCGTGAACGCCACGTCGACGGGCGTCGACTCCAGCGGCATCCGCACCTCGCCGCCCAGCGACAGCAGGTCGTCCACCGCATCCACGAAGCCGACGCGCAGGCCCAGCGGCCCGCTGCGGTAGATGCCTTCCAGCGCCATGTCGCCGGGGCCATCGCTCAGGTAGATGCCCAGGTCGTTCATCACCACGGGCGCCTGGTAGCTGGGGGTGAACACCTGCGCGTCCGCCGTCCCGGCCCCCATCGCCAGCGCGCCGGCCACCGCGGCCGGCAGAATCCCCGTCTTCTTCACCACGTTTTTCACTGCTCCTCTTCCGGTTCCTGATCCACGTTCCGGGCACGCGCGGGTGCCCCGTTTCAGCGGGCGAACAGTCAGAACACGCGCCTCCCCCGGTCGGGGAAGCGCGTGTCGCAGGCGGTTCATCCTGCCAGTGCGGTGCGGCCTTGCCACTCCCGCGCCTGCACCGGTCGCAGAGGGAAGACAGGGTCAATCAGGGGACGTGCCGAGGGCTGTGAGGGCGAATGAATTCGCTGCAACAACCACACGAAGTCCGCCTTCGCGGACTGGCGGGTGCATGCGGCGTCCCGGGCTCCGGGGGGGCGCAACGGGCCGCCAGGTTCGAGGATCCCTGGCGGTGGTAAGCGCTTACCCGTGCGGTGGCTCGTCGTGGACCGGGCGGGGGGTGTCGGCGCCGACCATCAGCAGGACGCCGGCGAGGGCGATGGCGGCGCAGGCGTAGCCGGCGGGGCTCAGGCGCTCGTTCCACATCAGGAAGGCGGCGAGCGTGGCGACGACGGGCTCTACGGTGGCCACCGTCGCGGCGCGGGTGGCCTGCACGCGCCGCAGCCCGGCGCTGTAGAAGACGTAGGCCAGGTACGTCGGGACGACGGCGACGAAGGCGATGGCGGCCCACGCCGTCTGGTTCTTGGGACGGAAGTCCACCAGCGGCAGGATGGCGAGCGCGCCCACGGGGAGGGCGTAGATGAAGAGCGTGGCGGTGGGATATCGATCGAAATAGCGCTTGCCGAACACGTAGTACAGCGCGTATGCGAACGCTGACGCGAGGCCCCATCCCAGCGCCGCCGGCGTCATGAGCACCGCGCCGCCGCCGCTGAAGAACGCGATCCCCGCCACGCCCAGCGTCGCGACGGCCAGCGCCACAAGCGTGCGCCGCGTGAGCCGCTCCCGCAGAAAGACGGCGGAGAGCAGCGCG